>NZ_JBEXDZ010000002.1:0-186059 GCF_040606085.1 Streptomyces sp. NPDC005485
TATCTGCGCATTTCACCGCTACACCAGGAATTCCGATCTCCCCTACCACACTCTAGCCAGCCCGTATCGAATGCATCGCCTGTCTTCTTGCCGATCGTTGGAGCTGGGCCGAGGCCGGCCGGGATCAGCGCTCGACGATGCGGTCGAACTGCGTGGTGGTGTGCCGCAGATGGGCCACCAGCTCCTCGCCCACCTTGGGCTCGGGGGCGTCCGAGGGTACGAAGAGGATCGAGACCTGCATGTGCGGGGGCTCGGCGAACCAGCGCTGCTTGCCCCCCCAGACGAACGGGGAGAGGTTGCGGTTGACCGTGGCGAGACCGGCGCGGGCGACGCCCTTGGCACGCGGCATGACGCCGTGCAGTGCCTTGGGGGCCTCCAGGCCCACCCCGTGCGACGTACCGCCCGCGACGACGACAAGCCAGCCGTCGGAGGCCGCCTTCTGCTGCCGGTAGCCGAAGCGGTCGCCCTTGGAGACGCGCGTGACGTCCAGGACGGCTCCGCGGTACTCGGTGGCCTCATGGTCCCCCAGCCACAGCCGCGTGCCGATACGCGCGCGGAAGTGGGTCTGCGGGAACTGCTGCTGGAGGCGGGCGAGTTCCTCGGCCTTGAGGTGGCTGACGAACATGGTGTGCAGCGGCAGGCGGGCCGCACGCAGCCGGTCCATCCAGCCGATGACCTCCTCGACGGCGTCCGAGCCGTCGGTGCGGTCCAGCGGGAGGTGGATCGCGAAGCCTTCCAGCCGCACGTTCTCTATGGCGGAGTGCAGTTGGGGCAGGTCCTGCTCGCTGACGCCGTGCCGCTTCATCGAGGACATGACCTCGATGACGACGCGGGCGCCCACGAGGCCGTACACGCCGTCGATCGACGAGACGGAGCGGATGACGCGGTCGGGCAACGGCACGGGCTCCTCGCCCCGGCGGAAGGGCGTCAGGACCAGCAGGTCGCCGCCGAACCAGTCCTTGATGCGGGCGGCTTCGTATGTGGTGCCGACGGCGAGGACGTCCGCGCCGAGGCGCGTGGCCTCGTCCGCCAGCCGCTCGTGCCCGAAGCCATAGCCGTTGCCCTTGCAGACGGGGACGAGCCCCGGAAACTGCTCCTGCACGTGCTTGTGGTGTGCCCGCCAGCGCGCGGTGTCGACGTAGAGCGTGAGCGCCATGGCCGGTCCCGGAACCTTTCTCGTGGCTGCCGTATGTCAGAGGTCTGAAAAGGAATTGTGGCGGACCCGCCGGACCGGCGGGCCGTACCGGGACAGCTCAGCGCCGCGACATGTAGATGTCGAGCGCCTTGTGGAGCAGCTTGTTGAGCGGGAAGTCCCACTCGCCGAGGTACTCGGCGGCCTGGCCGCCCGTGCCCACCTTGAACTGGATCAGGCCGAAGAGGTGGTCGCTCTCGTCCAGCGAGTCGGAGATGCCGCGCAGGTCGTAGACGGTCGCACCGAGGGCGTACGCGTCGCGCAGCATCCGCCACTGCATCGCGTTCGAGGGGCGGACCTCACGGCCGATGTTGTCCGAGGCTCCGTAGGAGTACCAGACGTGCCCGCCGACGACCAGCATCGTCGCGGCGGACAGATTCACGCCGTTGTGCCGGGCGAAGTAGAGCCGCATGCGGTTGGGGTCCTCGGTGTTGAGGGCCGTCCACATGCGCTGGAAGTACGAGAGCGGGCGGGGCCGGAAGTGGTCACGGGTCGCGGTGATCTCATACAGCCGCTGCCACTCCTCAAGGTCCTGGTAACCGCCCTGGACGACCTCGACGCCGGCCTTCTCGGCCTTCTTGATGTTGCGGCGCCACAGCTGGTTGAAGTTCTTGTGGACCTCTTCCAGGGAGCGGTTGGCCAGCGGCACCTGGTAGACGTAGCGGGGCTGTACGTCGCCGAAGCCGGCGCCGCCGTCCTCGCCCTGCTGCCAGCCCATCCGGCGCAGCTTGTCGGCCACCTCGAAGGCGCGCGGCTCGATGAAGTCGGCCTCGATGTCACGCAGGCGCTTCACGTCCGGGTCCTGGATGCCGGCCTTGATGGAAGGCGCTTCCCAGCGCCGGATGATGACCGGCGGGCCCATCTTCACGGAGAAGGCGCCTTGCTGCTTGAGGTGCGCGAGCATCGGCTGCAGCCAGTCACCGAGGTTCGGCGCGAACCAGTTGATCACCGGCCCCTCGGGCAGATACGCGAGATAGCGCTTGATCTTGGGCAGCTGGCGGTACAGCACCAGGCCCGCACCGACCATCTCGCCGGTCCTGTCGTCGAACCAGCCAAGGCTCTCGGAGCGCCACTCCGCCTTGACGTCTGCCCAGGCCGGGACCTGCATGTGGCTCGCCGAGGGCAGGCTCTGGATGTATGCCAGATGCTGCTCTCGGCTGATGGTCCTCAGGGTCAGGCTCATTCGGGGCGCTCCTCGGGCTGGTGTGTCCCCATGGGTACAGGGGCTCCGGCTCTCGCGCCGAAGCCTACTGCGCCCTGCGAGCGCCTCGTCTGGCCGTATGGAACCTGAGCCCCGACCCGCTGCGCGATCGGGACGCCGAGAGGTGTTGTCCGGCCGGTCCCGCCGGCCGGGGTGATGAGGGCCGACCGGCAAGGAGAGCGGTCGGCGGCTGGTCAGCCGACGACACCGCCGAAGAGGCCGCCATGTGCCATGCCGAGGAAGAATCCGACGGCTGCGGCACCGAGACCCAGGATCAGTCCGAAGCGCTCTCGGGTCGTCACCGAGACGAACTGTCCGCCGGCGCCGGTGAAGATGCCGATCAGTCCGGTCCAGGAGCTGATCAGATGCAGGCTGTGGAACTGCGCCGTGATGAAGGCCGTCGCTCCGAGCACCAGGGTCACCGCGAGCAGGGTGTCCTGGAGCGGATGGGGTTTGTGGTCCGTCGCGAGCAGCGAGCCGGCGATGGTGGGTCGCATTGACTGTGCCATGTGGCACCTCCTGCGGAAGGCGGCGCATCGTAGCGCCATACACACCCGATGGGTACAGATTGACGGTCACCCCGGTCGGATTTCAACCGGAAGCGTGTGTGCAGGTAGTCTGTACCCTCTGCACCGGTGTCTGCCCAGGCCACAGATTTCGTCATGACAGGCCGAGACCCAGGTCACGGCACTGATCACGACACGGATTCCGCTCGGTCCTTCGATCGACGGGTCCGATTGTCAGTGGTGGCCGATACCGTTGCGTACGCATCACAACCCTCCTGCCACGGAACGACCGTGGCCGCTGAGTCCGAAGGAGGTGGGTTCCACATGCGTCACTACGAAGTGATGGTCATCCTCGACCCCGATCTGGAGGAGCGCGCTGTCGCCCCCCTGATCGAGAACTTCCTTTCCGTCGTCCGTGAGGGCAACGGAAAGGTCGAGAAGGTCGACACCTGGGGCCGTCGTCGTCTCTCGTACGAGATCAAGAAGAAGCCCGAGGGCATCTACTCGGTCATCGACCTGCAGGCCGAGCCTGCGGTCGTCAAGGAGCTCGACCGCCAGATGAACCTGAACGAGTCGGTCCTCCGGACCAAGGTCCTCCGCCCCGAGACCCACTGAGCTCTCCCGCTCAGCTGATCTCGGGATTCGAGTAGCAGCACCAAAAGCAGCCAGCAGCAAACCCGCCGAGAGGTTCCCCCATGGCAGGCGAGACCGTCATCACGGTCGTCGGCAATCTTGTCGACGACCCCGAGCTGCGCTTCACCCCTTCCGGTGCGGCGGTCGCGAAGTTCCGTGTCGCGTCCACTCCCCGCACCTTCGACCGTCAGACCAATGAGTGGAAGGACGGCGAGAGCCTGTTCCTGACCTGCTCGGTCTGGCGTCAGGCGGCGGAGAACGTCGCCGAGTCGCTCCAGCGAGGCATGCGCGTCATCGTGCAGGGCCGGCTGAAGCAGCGGTCCTACGAGGACCGTGAGGGCGTCAAGCGCACGGTCTACGAACTGGACGTCGAGGAAGTCGGCGCCAGCCTGAAGAACGCCACGGCCAAGGTCACCAAGACCACCGGTCGAGGCGGACAGGGCGGTTACGGCGGCGGTGGCGGCGGCCAGCAGGGCGGCAGCTGGGGCGGAGGCTCCGGCGGCGGTCAGCAGCAGGGTGGCGGCGCTCCCGCCGAAGACCCCTGGGCGACCAGTGCGCCTGCAGGCGGCGGTCAGCAGGGTGGCGGCGGTGGCGGCTGGGGTGGAAACTCCGGCAGCTCCGGCGGCTCCGGTGGCTCCGGTGGCGGCTACTCGGACGAGCCCCCCTTCTAGGGACGGGCTCGATCCCACACTTCTTGATCACACAGGAGAAACACCATGGCGAAGCCGCCTGTGCGCAAGCCTAAGAAGAAGGTCTGCGCTTTCTGCAAGGACAAGGTCACGTACGTGGACTACAAGGACACGAACATGCTGCGGAAGTTCATTTCCGACCGCGGCAAGATCCGTGCCCGCCGCGTGACCGGCAACTGCACGCAGCACCAGCGTGACGTCGCCACGGCTGTGAAGAACAGCCGTGAGATGGCGCTGCTGCCCTACACCTCCACCGCGCGATAAGGGAAGGGTGACCGAAACATGAAGATCATCCTCACCCACGAGGTCTCTGGCCTCGGTGCCGCGGGCGACGTCGTCGATGTCAAGGACGGCTACGCTCGCAACTACCTGATCCCGCGGAACTTTGCGATCCGCTGGACCAAGGGCGGCGAGAAGGACGTCGAGCAGATTCGTCGTGCTCGCAAGATCCACGAGATCGCCACCATCGAGCAGGCCAACGAGATCAAGGCCCGCCTCGAAGGCGTGAAGGTCCGTCTGGCCGTTCGCTCCGGCGACGCCGGTCGTCTCTTCGGTTCCGTCACCCCGGCCGACGTCGCTTCGGCGATCAAGGCTTCCGGTGGCCCCGAGGTCGACAAGCGCCGCATCGAGCTGGGCGCGCCGATCAAGACGCTGGGCGCCCACGAGACGTCCGTGCGTCTGCACCCCGAGGTTGCCGCCAAGGTCAACATCGAGGTCGTCGCGGCCTGACCGCTGCGCTCGGTAGAACTGTGAGAAGGGCCGCACCTGTTGAGGTGCGGCCCTTCTGCATGCCTGGATGCAGGTATCGGCAGCGACGGCGTTTCACGTGAAACCGAGCAGCAGGAGCAGCAACGTAGGGATGGGGGTTTCACGTGAAACAGCACGAGTCGCCGGCCGTTTCACGTGAAAGGGTCACCGCGTCGCACCCGTGACGATCCAGCGGCCCGAACGGGAGCGCAGCCACAGCGTCAGCATCCGTACCGTCATCATCAGCGTCATGGCTGCCCAAAGGGTGGTGAGTCCCCCGCCGAGCGCAGGGACAAGCAGTGCCAGCGGAGCGAAGACCGCGAGGGTGACCAGCATTGCCCACGCCAGATAGGTCCCGTCCCCCGCGCCCATCAGAACGCCGTCCAGAACGAAGACGATGCCGCTGATCGGCTGGGAAAAGCCCACGAGGAGCAGCGCGGGAAGTGCTGCGTCCTGGACGACCGAATCGTTGGTGAACAGGGGGAGGAACAAGGGGCGTGCGGCGATCACCAGCAGGCCGAGGACGAGCCCTGCTGCGATGCCCCACTGGACCATGCGGCGACATGCTTCGCGTGCCCCTTGGGCGTCGCCCGCGCCGAGATAACGGCCGATGATGGCTTGCCCGGCGATGGCGATCGCATCGAGCGCGAAAGCGAGCAGGCTCCACAGACTCATGATGATCTGGTGGGCGGCGATGTCCGCGTCCCCGAGCCGGGCGGCGACGGCGGTGGCGATCATGAGGATCGCCCGCAGCGACAGGGTGCGCACCAGGAGCGGGGTGCCGGCCTGGGCGCAGGCCCGGATTCCTGCCGCATCCGGTCGCAGCGAGGCGCCGTGCCTGCGAGCACCGCGGACGACGACGAACAGATACACCGCGGCCATGCCGAACTGGGCGAGGACGGTGCCCCACGCCGAACCTGCGATGCCCAGGCCGGCGCCGTAGACGAGGCCCGCGTTGAGGCCCGCGTTGGCGACGAAGCCACCGACGGCGACGTACAGCGGGGTCTTGGTGTCCTGGAGGCCTCGGAGTACGCCGGTGGAGGCGAGCACGATGAGCATCGCCGGGATACCGAGCGCCGAGATACGCAGATATGTGGTCGCGTAAGGGGCGGCGGTGTCCGAAGCGCCGAAGAGTGTCACGAGGGCAGGTGCCGTCGGCAGGACGGTGACGATGACGGCCGCGCCGAGCAGCAGGGCGAGCCAGATGCCGTCCATGCCCTGACGGATGGCGGCCCGCAGGTCGCCCGCTCCGACCCGTCGGGCGACGGAGGCCGTCGTGGCGTAGGCGAGGAAGACGAAGACGCTGACGGCGGTCACGAGAAGGGCGGAGGCGACGCCGAGACCGGCCAGTTGCGCGGTGCCGAGATGGCCGACGATCGCGCTGTCGGCCATGACGAAGAGGGGTTCGGCGACGAGTGCGCCGAAGGCCGGAACGGCCAGTGCGACGATCTCTCTGTCGTGCCGGCGGCGGGCGTCCCTGGACGCCGCGGGGGCCTGTGTCATGAGCACCAATCTAATCTTCCACAGGTAAGAGATGCAATGGCATTGAGACCCTTACCTCACTTTCCGTGAGGTGCGCCGCTGTGTACTGCTTGCGGCGATCTTGGCCCGACCGGGAAAGTTTTTCTTCTGCACAGCCGGTGGACGGGAAAGTCGCAGCTCAGAGTGGGTGCGGTGGAAAGGCTGAGGGCTTGTTCACAGGGCTGTCCACCGGGTCGTGCACAGGTTTTGCGGAGTTCTCCACAGCATCCGGGCCGTCGTCCACATGGCCTGTGGATAACCAGATTGGCTGACGGTGCCCGCGGGCCTACCGTAGTGCGGCGCCCGCTCTCTCTTCCGTCCGCGGAAAGCTCGCAAAACCGACGCGTCGGAACCGGAGTCGGGCCTCTTATTTGTCAGTGTCGTGCCGTAGGAATGAAGGGCACGGCGAGGTCCGCTCGGCGGACGGGAGGAGGTGGCCCGGTGAGTATCTCCGAGCCCTTGGACGACCCGTGGGCCGACAGCGGTCCCAGTGATCGTCTGCCCGCCTCCCGTCAGCGCCACGACGGAGGTCGCGGCCGCGACGAGCAGCACGACCGTGATCGGGACAACGGCCCGTGGGACGGCGGGGGCGCCTCCTTCGAGCGTGTACCCCCACAGGATCTGGACGCGGAGCAGTCCGTCCTCGGCGGCATGCTCCTGTCCAAGGACGCCATCGCCGATGTGGTCGAGGTCATCAAGGGCCACGACTTCTACCGGCCCGCACACGAGACCATCTACACGGCGATCCTCGACCTGTACGCCAAGGGGGAGCCGGCCGACCCGATCACGGTCGCGGCCGAGCTCACCAAACGGGGCGAGATCACCAAGGTCGGCGGCGCATCGTATCTGCACACCCTCGTCCAGACGGTCCCGACGGCGGCGAACGCCGAGTACTACGCGGAGATCGTGCATGAGCGCGCGGTGTTGCGACGCCTGGTCGAGGCGGGTACGCGCATTACCCAGATGGGATACGCGGCCGACGGTGACGTCGATGAAATCGTCAACAGCGCCCAGGCGGAGATCTACGCGGTCACCGAACAGCGCACCAGCGAGGACTATCTGCCGCTCGGCGACATCATGGAGGGCGCGCTCGACGAGATCGAGGCGATCGGTTCGCGGTCGGGGGAGATGACCGGCGTGCCGACCGGCTTCACGGACCTCGACCAGCTCACCAACGGTCTGCACCCCGGCCAGATGATCATCATCGCCGCCCGTCCCGCCATGGGTAAGTCGACGCTGGCCCTGGACTTCGCGCGGGCCTGTTCGATCAAGCACAACATGCCGAGCGTGATCTTCTCGCTCGAAATGGGCCGCAACGAGATCGCTATGCGTCTGCTCTCGGCGGAGGCGCGGGTGGCGCTGCACCACATGCGCTCCGGCACGATGACCGACGAGGACTGGACGCGTCTCGCGCGCCGTATGCCCGATGTCTCGGCCGCGCCGCTCTACATCGACGACTCCCCGAACCTGTCGATGATGGAGATCCGTGCCAAGTGCCGCCGTCTCAAGCAGCGCAGCGACCTGAAGCTCGTCGTCATCGACTACCTCCAGCTGATGCAGTCGGGCAGCAAGCGGTCCGAGAGCCGGCAGCAGGAGGTCTCCGACATGTCGCGAAACCTGAAGCTCCTGGCCAAGGAGCTGGAGCTGCCGGTGATCGCACTGTCGCAGCTCAACCGTGGCCCCGAGCAGCGCACCGACAAGAAGCCCATGGTCTCCGACCTGCGTGAGTCCGGCTCGATCGAGCAGGACGCGGACATGGTGATCCTGCTGCACCGCGAGGACGCCTACGAGAAGGAGTCGCCGCGCGCGGGCGAGGCGGACATCATCGTCGGCAAGCACCGTAACGGTCCGACAGCGACGATCACGGTCGCCTTCCAGGGCCACTACTCGCGCTTCGTGGACATGGCGCAGACCTGAACCGTCCCCCGCGTGCCTGCTCCGACCGGTCCTGGCGGGCCGACCCGGGAGAAATGCACTCGACGTGAGGTGACGGGCCGGGTGGACTGGGGCCATGACCACATCTCAGGAAGAGCTGCTCCCCGCCACTCGCCGGGCTCTGCTGCACCGTATCGCCGCCGCGCAGGCCGAAGGGCGTGCGCCGTCGCTGGTCGCGGTGGTCGTCCGCGGGGGTGAGGCGGTGTGGCACGGGTCGCGGACCTCGGTGGACGGGCACGGGCCGGACGAGAACGTGCAGTACCGGATCGGCTCGATCACCAAGACCTTCACCGCCGTCCTGGTGCTGCGGTTGCGCGACGAAGGCATGCTCGACCTCGACGATCCGCTGGAGAAGCACCTGCCGGGCACCGGTGCGGGTGACGCCACGATCGCCCAACTGCTCGCGCACACGAGCGGGGTGGCGGCCGAGTCCCCCGCGCCCTGGTGGGAGCGGACGCCCGGTTCCCTGCGCCCCGATCTCGCGGACGTGCTGGGTGAGCGGCCTTTCCTGCACCCGGCCGGTCGCCGGTTCCACTACTCGAACCCCGGCTTCACGCTGCTCGGTGCCCTGGTCGAGGAGCTGCGGGGTGCTCCCTGGGAAGAGGTTCTGCGGCGCGAAGTGCTCGAACCGCTGGGGCTGGACCGGACGAGCGGGCAGCCGCAGGCACCGCACGCGGGTGGCTGGGCCGTGCATCCCTGGGCCGATGTGCTGCTCCCGGAACCGTCCGAGGATCTCGGGCGGATGGCCCCGGCCGGTCAACTCTGGTCCACCACGGGTGACTTGGCGCGCTTCGCGGTCTTCCTCACCCGGGGTGACGACCGGGTGCTGAGCGCAGAGTCCGTTCGGGAGATGCGCACGCCCGCCGCGCCGGCTGAACTCGAAGACGTGGCGGCCGGTTCGGCCTACGGCCTCGGTATGCAGGTTCAGGCCCGGGACGGCCGGATCCTTGTGGGGCACGGTGGGTCGCTGCCGGGGTTCCTGGCAAGTCTCGCCATCAGCGTGGAGGACGACCTCGCGGCTGTCGTGCTGTCCAACTGCACCTCCGGTCCGCCGGTGGCTACGGTCTCCGCCGACCTCGTTCGTATCGTGGCCGAGGCCGAGCCGAGGATGCCCGAGCCATGGAGGCCCCTGCCCGAGGTCGACCAGGCTGTGCTGGAGCTGGCGGGCCAGTGGTACTGGGGGACTCAGGTCCACGCGTTGCGCCTGACGCTCGACGGAGGTGTCTCGCTGGGGCCGATCTCCGACAACGGCCGACGCTCGCGCTTCCGGGCCAACGGTGACGGCACCTGGACGGGGCTGGACGGCTATTACGCGGGGGAGCCGCTGAAGGCTGTACGCCGGGCTGACGGATCCGTGAGCCACCTGGACCTCGGATCGTTCGTGTTCACGCGACAGCCGTACGAGGAGGGGTCGTCTGTGCCGGGCGGAGTGGACCCCGAGGGTTGGCGAGGGATCAAGTAGGCGTCGCGGCAGCGAGAAGCGTCCTGTTTCACGTGAAACAGGACGCTTCGGCGCACACAGTGGAAGGTCTCTCGAAGCCGCTCCTCGCAGCCGTCTCTCAGAGCGCCAGCTTGAAGCCCACGTGGGAGGCCGTGAAACCGAGCCGCTCGTAGAAGCGATGGGCGTCGGTCCGTGTGACGTCGGAGGTCAGCTGGACCAACTGGCACTCCTGGCGCCGGGATTCGGCGATGGCCCACTCGATGAGCCGGGTGCCGAGGCCGCTGCCACGCTCGTCGCCGTGGACGCGTACGCCCTCGATGAGGGACCGCGTCGCGCCCTTGCGGGACAGCCCGGGGATGACCGTGAGCTGGAGGGTGCCGACGACGCGGCCCTCGCGCACGGCGACCATCACATGCTGGTTCGGGTCGCCACTCAGGCGCTCCAGAGCCGTCAGATACGGCGCCAGGTCGTCCGGTGACTCCCGCTGGGCACCCAGCGGATCGTCGGCGAGCATGGCGACGATGGCCGGGACGTCCTCCGGGACGGCCCTTCGTATCTCAAGATCTCCCATGGCCGCAGCCTATGCGGGGGCGGGTACGCTCGCCGATTCCACGACCCGGACCAGCGGGGCGAGTTCGGGATTCCTCGCCGCCTCGTCGAGTGCTTCGCGCAGGGCGGCGTCGTTGGTGGGGCGCGCCTGTTCGAGGAGCTTGAGGCCCGCCTCGCTGACGTTGGTGTAGATGCCCCGGCGGTCGGTCGGGCACAGGTAGCGGGCGAGCAGTCCGCGGTCCTCAAGCCGGGTGACGAGTCGGGTGGTTGCGCTCTGGCTGAGCACGACCGCGTCCGCGACCTGCTTCATCTGCAGATGGCCACCCTCGCCGTCGTGCTGCCGGCTGAGTACGTCGAGCAGGGAGTACTCGCGCACGCTCAGGCCGTGCTTGGCCTGCAGGGCGCGCTCGATATGGGCCTCGATCCTCCCGTGCAGCAAGGAGAGGGCGCACCACCCCTGGGCGAGGGCGGTCAGTGCGGGGTCCGTGGCTGTCATGGCGGTTCCTCCGTCCCGGAGCGGCTGCAACCCAGGATAGAACACGTCTGCAATATCCAGCGCTTGCATATAGCCCGCGTCTGCAACTATTGTGAACGCAGGTAAAGCGCTCATGCAATCGTCTGGAAGGTGTACCCACCCATGCCTCTCGCGCTTCTGGCCCTCGCGATCGGGGCCTTCGGAATCGGAACCACCGAGTTCGTCATCATGGGCGTACTGCCGGAGGTGGCCGGCGACTTCGGTGTCTCCATCCCCACCGCCGGACTGCTGGTGACCGGCTACGCCCTGGGCGTGATGCTCGGTGCTCCGATCATGACCGCGCTCGGCACGAAGGTGTCCCGCAAACGGATGCTGATGCTGCTGATGGGGCTGTTCGTCCTCGGCAATCTGCTCTCCGCCGTCGCCCCGTCCTTCGGCCTGATGCTGGTGGGCCGAGTGGTCGCCTCCCTCGCCCACGGCGCCTTCTTCGGCATCGGCTCGGTGGTCGCCGCCGAGCTGGTCGCGCCCGAGAAGAAGGCCGGTGCCATCGCCATGATGTTCAGCGGCCTCACCATCGCCAATGTCGTAGGTGTCCCCCTGGGGACACTCGTCGGACAGTCCGCGGGATGGCGTGTCACCTTCGCCGGGGTCGCAGCGCTCGGCGTGATCGGCCTGCTCGGCATCGCCAAGCTGGTCCCCGACATGCCCAAGCCCGAAGGCGTGCACCTGCGCCATGAACTCGCCGCTCTGAAGAACGTCCAGGTGCTGTTGGCCATGGCGATGACCGTGCTCGGCTTCGGCGGTGTGTTCGCGGCCGTCACCTACATCGCGCCGATGATGACGCACGTGACCGGATTCGCCGACGGCTCCGTCACCTGGCTGCTGGTCCTTCTCGGCCTCGGCATGGTCGGCGGAAACCTGGTCGGCGGAAAGTTCGCCGACCGCGCGCTGATGCCGATGCTGTACGTCTCCCTGGGCGGCCTGGCCGTCGTGCTCGCCCTGTTCACCGTCACCGCCCACCACAAGATCCTCGCGGCCGTCACCCTCGTCCTGATCGGCGCCCTCGGCTTTGCGACCGTACCGCCGCTCCAGAAGCGCGTCCTCGACCAGGCGCACGGCGCCCCCACACTGGCCTCGGCCGTGAACATCGGCGCCTTCAACCTCGGCAACGCCCTCTCGGCCTGGCTCGGCGGCCTCGTCATCGCGGCCGGCTACGGCTACACCGCCCCCAACTGGGTCGGCGCCGTCCTTGCCGCCGGGGCCCTGGTCCTCGCCGTCCTCTCGGCCGCCCTGGAGCGCCGGGACAAGGCCCCCAGCACCGTCGTCGCCGCCGGAGCACCTGCGGACCGGCGAACCGCCGTCCACCACTGAGCACCGCCCCACGGCACCCACCGTCGAGCATCACCCCGTGATGCCGGCAACGAGCAGTCCCCACCAGGAGAACCCCCTCATGAGCACCACCATCGCCGTCACCCCGCTGACCACCCAGGACGCCGAGGTCCTCGTCACCTCGGCCCGCCGCGCCGCCGAGGCCGCCGGGGTCATGGTCAGCGTCACCGTCCTCGACGCGGGCGGCCACCTGCTCGCCTTCCGGCGCGACGACCGGGCCGTGCTGATCTCCGGGGAGACCAGCACCCGCAAGGCCTACACGGCTCTCCAGATGAACTCCGCCACCGCGGACCTCGTCGACGCGGTGCAGCCGGGCGGTCTCTTCCACACCCTGCCGACGGCGCTCGACCGACCGCTGCTGTTCATCGCCGGCGGCGTCCCGGTCCACCGGAACGGCCGTCTGATCGGCGCTGTCGGCGTCGGCGGCGGGGCGCCGGAGCAGGACCACGGGTTCGCCGTCGCGGCTGTGGAGGCTCTCGTCCAGTAGCGAGGGGAACTCAGCCGGCCGCCACCGTGAGCGGAGCGAACCGCCTGGTCCAGTCGCCGGGCAGTTCCGAGATGCCGTACGTCATCACCGCGTTGAAGGCGATGGGCGCGAGGCCGTGCTCCTTCACCCAGGTCAGCAGCTCTTCGTGCCGTACGTCGACGTCGGTGCGCAGAGGGCGGTCGGTGCGGGCGGCCAGCGAGGCGATGAGCGCCTTCGCCGTCTCCGTGTCACGGGCGATCAGCGGGCCCACCACCTGGGTGTCCATGTTGGGCCAGGCCGCCACATACCCGGTGATCCGGCCGTTCTCCTCGGCGATGCGCAGCTGGTCCGCGAAGGCGGGCAACCGAGTGATCATGTGGGTGCGGTCGCAACCGAAGACGTATTCGTCGAGCCGGAGGATCGCCGGGAGATCCTCGGCTGTGGCCGGGCGCGTGGCGACCTCAGGGGCGGGGCCGCCCGGCGTGAAGCGTCCGCGGACCATCTCGACACGGCCGGTGACCTTGAAGCCCAGCTCTTCGTAGAGCGGGCGGCCGTACGGTGTCGCGTGCAATGTCAGCGGGGTGGTCCCCATCTCGGCGACGATCTGCCGCATCAGCCGTCGGCCGACACCCTGGCGGGCATACCGCTCGGCGACCAGGACCATGCCGATGGCCCCCAGATCGGGGCGTTCCTGTGGTCCGTACTCCGTGACGACGCACACGGTCACCAGACCACCGTCGGGGGCGTCGATGCCGTAGCCCTTCCCCGCGGCGAGGAGCAGGCCCCACTTGTGTTCCTCGCGGGGCCAGCCCCGGTCCTCGGACAGGTCGGCACAGGCGTTGAGATCCCGAAGCGTCAGACGGCGGATGGGCAGATCAGCGAGGAAAGGTGTCGGCACGCAGGTCAGGCTGTCCGACAGCCGCCCTCGACGTCCACTTGTTTGCCGGGAGAGGGAGGAGCTTTTGGCCACGTCGTTCTTCCGTTGCACAGGCCGTCAACAGATGTTTCACGTGAAACCGCGAAGCGCGATCGAGGGTCAGGGCCCGGGATGGGGCGGCCGTACCTCCCGCTAGCCTCGACGCCCATGGCGAGACTTCACCTTTTCGACCTCGACGGAACGCTGCTCCACGGGACCTCCGCGCCCGTGGAGATCTCACGGCAGATCGGGCTGGAAGCCGAGACCGTGGCGCTCGACCGGGCCGTTTCCGCGGGGACGATAGGCCCGCCGGAGTATGCGGCGCAGGTGTACGCCCTGTGGACGGATCTGACCGAGGTGCATGTGGCGGCGGCCTTCGCAGGGGCTCCGTGGCTGTCCGGGATCGAGGACGTCTGGGCGGAGATCAGGGGACAGGGCGACTACATCGCGGTCGTCTCCCTCTCGCCCTCCTTCTTCGTCGAACGGCTGACGGCGTGGGGCGCGCACGCAGCGCACGGCTCGCTCTTCCCCGCGTTGCCGTTCACCGAGCCCGTGGATCCGGCGGGCATTCTCAGCGCCGCGGCCAAGGTGCAGATAGCGGACCGGCTCTGTGAAGAGTTCGGGGTCGTACGGGCCGACTGCATTGCCTATGGCGACTCGCTGTCGGACAAGGACCTGTTCGAAGCGGTACCCGTATCGGTCGCGGTCAACGCGGATCAGCATCTGGCGGGCCTCGCCACTCACTCCTACGCGGGGCTGGATCTGTGGGATGCCTATGAGTTGGTCCGTCGTGCCGGGTAATCGAGGCAATTGACGGTTCACCGCGCCAATTCGTGGTCGCGCAAGGGGGACTTGTCCCCTGGACGCCTGCCGGTATGGTCGAGTCCGGTTCACGTCCGACTGATGTGCGCATGTTCCGTCGGGCGCGCATGCAGGCCCATGCAGCGTAATGGGACGGAGAGATCGAATACCGCATTTTCCGTTATGCGGCCCGGTGCTGAGGCGGAGTGGGATGCTGCGGTACGGACACTGCGGCCAATGTCACACTCTTGCCTTACTTGTCCGTACGGAGTGGGAATCCGGGTTGAATGTGGCCGCATTGGCCGACGGGGATGGAACGGGGAACGAAAGCAAGCCGTCTGCGAGGGAAAGTAGCCACCTTCCGATCGCGGAAGTGCGCAGACCGACCGAAAGATGTTCGAGGCGAGGCAGACCATGGACGCTCCGACCACCACGCCCGCCGACAACGGCACTTCTGGCGGCAACGGCGGGAGCGGTTGGTTCACGCCGCACAGGGAACCGGAACCTGCCGACGCAGAGCAGGCGGCGGGCGACGGCCGCCGTCTGGCCGGGCTGCGCCCGGTCGGCCGCCCCACTCCGGGCGACGACTCGCCGGTGCAGGAACGAATATCCCCCGCCCCGGACGCGGCCCCCGCGCCCCAGCCGCCCGCCGTGACACCTCCGAGGGCGCAGCCCTCCCATGCCAAGGCCCCCGAGGCCGCGCCCGTCGAAGCGGTGCACCGGAAGCCAGGGCACACTCACGACGCCGTAGGAGCCCTGTCAGGCTCTCCGCAGCCCGAACCCGGACCGTCGCCGCCCGATCCCGCTCCTCGGCCGCGGGTGCCCGCACAGCGGCCCGCGCCCGGCCCGAAGGCGTCGCCCGACGCCGTGCTCATCCGGCGGACCATGGCCGAGGTCGGTCCCGTCGCCGACAAGGTCACCTCGTACTTCTACGCACTGCTCTTCGTGCGCCACCCGGAGCTGCGGCCGCTCTTCCCTGCCGCGATGGACACCCAGCGGGACCGGCTGCTGAAGGCACTGCTGACGGCGGCCGAGCACATCGACAACACCGATGTCCTCGTCGCGTACCTGCAGAACCTCGGCCGCGGCCATCGCAAGTACGGCACCCGGCCCGAGCACTACCCCGCCGTCGGGGAGTGCCTCATCGGCTCGCTCAGCCGGTACTCCTCGGGGATCTGGAACGAGGAGACCGAGGGGGCGTGGGTCCGGGCGTACACGACGATCTCCCAGGTCATGATCGACGCGGCGGCCGCGGACGAGCTGCGGGCCCCGGCCTGGTGGTACGGCGAAGTGGTCTCGCACGACCTCAGGACCGCGGACATCGCGGTCGTCACCGTCCGTCCCGACCAGCCGTACCCCTTCCTCGCCGGGCAGTACACCAGCCTGGAGACGCCCTGGTGGCCGCGTATATGGCGGCACTACTCGTTCGCGTCCTCGCCGCGTTCCGACGGGCTGCTGTCGTTCCACGTGAAGGCCGTCCCGGCGGGCTGGGTCTCCAACGCGCTGGTGCACCGCGCGCGGCCCGGCGACGTCGTCCGGCTGGGCCCGCCGTCCGGTTCGATGACGGTCGACCACACCACCGACAACGGGCTGCTCTGTCTCGGCGGCGGCACGGGAATCGCACCCATCAAGGCGCTGGTCGAGGACGTCGCCGAGCACGGGGAGCGGCGCCCGGTGCATGTCTTCTACGGCGCCCGCACCGACCACGACCTGTACGACATCGACACGATGCTGCGGTTGCAGCAGAGCCATCCCTGGCTCTCGGTGCGCCCGATCGTCGACCAGCAGGCGCGGCTCCAGCTCCCCGACGCCGTACGCGAGTACGGGCCGTGGAACGAGTACGACGCCTACCTGTCCGGACCGCCCGGCATGATCCGCAGCGGTGTGGACGCGTTGAGGGACATCGGTATTCCGTCGGACCGTATCCGCCACGACTCGGTGGAGGAGCTCGTCGCAGCCGGGGACTGATCCGGCAGCGGTGAGGTCAGCCCAGGTCGGGTGCGTGCATCGCCCGTACGCCCTCGATGTTCCCGTCGAGGTAGTGCCGCAGGGACAGCGGTACGAGATGGACGGAGGCGATGCCGACACGCGTGAAGGGCACCCGCACGATCTCGTACTCGCCGCACGGCTCGTCCATCTCGGGGCCGTGCCGCTGGGCCGGGTCCATGGACTCCAGCCGGCAGACGAAGAAGTGCTGCACCTTCACGCCGGTCGCGCCGCCGTCGTCACCGATGTGCTCCACGGTGTCGACGAAGCAGGGCACCACATCGATGATCTTGGCGCCGAGTTCCTCGTGCACTTCGCGGTGGAGCGCGTCGACGACGGTCGAGTCCTCCGGCTCGACGCCGCCACCCGGTGTGAGCCAGTAGGGGTCGACGCCGGGCTTGGTGCGCTTGATGAGGATCAGGTCGTCGCCGTCGAGCAGGATGGCACGGGCGGTGCGCTTGACCACGGGTCGAACGGTCATGGGAGAAATGTGGCCCGGCTGGTTCCACGTGAAACATCGCGAAACGGCACAGCTTTCCTCAGGACCAGTCGGCAGCGGCACGCAGCAGCCATTCGTGCGCTCGCGCGATGTGCGGCATGGCCAGCGTCCCGGTGCGCACCACCAGGAAATACGTGCGCAGTGGGGGCACCGCGGGATCGAGGAGCGCCACGACGTCTCCGCGTTTCAGGGCGTCGGCGCACAGATAGCGCGGCAGCACCGCGAGGCCCGCGCCCGCGACGGCGCAGGCGAGCACCGCGCGCAGATCGGGGACGACGACGGTGCCCGAGGCGGCCGGGCGGGAGTCGAAGACGGAGGCCCAGTAACGGGCGACGAGCGGCAGCGACTCGTGCACCTCCACGACGGGGAGGTCCTCCAGCGCGTAGGCGCCCTTGCGGCGCAGTTTGCCGGGGCCGACATGAGCGGCCCAGCGGGGGGCGGAGACCAGGACGTGCTCCTCGTCGCAGAGAGGAGTCGCGGTGAGCAGCGCGCCCCTCGGACGGGCCGTACTGATGGCCAGATCATGATGTCCGGCGGCCAGCCCCTCCAGCGTTTCCTCGGCATTCCCGAAGGAGGCGCGAAGGGTGAAGCCCTGGCCGTCCTCGCCCGTCAGCTCGGTGAGCGCGGGCAGGGCCCGTTCGGCGGTGAACTCCGGTGGGCCGGCGAGATGCAGGGTGCGTAAGGAGGAGTCCGCGTCCAGGCCCGCCTCGGCGATCTCGACCAGGGCATCGAGATGCGGGGCGGCCTTGTGGGCGAGCTCGTCGCCGATGGTCGTGGGAGTCACTCCACGGGCCTGTCGCAGGAAGAGCGGTCGCCCCAGCTGCCGTTCCAGGGTGCGGATCTGCGAGGTGACGGCCGGCTGCGAGAGGCCCAGCAGCGCGGCGGCGCGGGTGAAGGAACCGGCCCGGTGCACGGTCACGAACGTGCGCAGCAGGGCCAAATCCATGGTGCCCCTCCTCTCCCAGCACCCCCGACCGAGCCCTAACTATAAATAAGTCGATAGGTCTCTGTCGCTACCGTGATTGGACACTGACACAGAGTCAACTAGCCTTGTCTGCGCGGTTCTTCGCGCGCAGAACCGGGGCGGTCCGAGCCACGAGGGGGGAGGCTCGGACCGCCCGTTGTACGGCCCGTCGTACTCATGTGTCGACGGGCACACGCGCATCCGACGTACCGACCGGTCGTTCAGGAAGCGGTCAGTTCGCCGACTCGTCGAGCGCTCGCAGCACATCCGCCACCAGGTCCTCGGCGTCCTCGGCGCCGGCCGAGAAACGGATGAACCCTTCCGCGACGGCGTCCCCGCCCCAGCGGCCGCGCCGCTCGGCCGTGGACCTCACCCCGCCGAAGCTCGTCGCGTCGTCCACCAGGCGCAGCGCGTCGAGGAAAAGGTCGGCACGCGCGCGCGTGGGCAGCGTGAAGGACACCACGCACCCGAAGCGCCGCATCTGCTGAGCGGCGACCTTGTGCGAGGGATCGTCGGGCAGTCCCGGATAGCGCAGCCCGGTCACCTCGGGCCGAGTGCGCAGGGCCTCGGCGATCGCCAGGGCGTTGGCGTTCTGCCGGTCCGCGCGCAGATGGAGCGTGGCGAGCGAGCGGTGCGCCAGCCAGGCCTCCATGGGCCCGGGAATCGCGCCCACGATCTTCCGCCAGCGCCGCACGGTGGCCATCAGAGCGGCGTCGCGCGCGCTGACGTAGCCCAGGAGGATGTCGCCGTGCCCGGTGAGCATCTTGGTGCCGCTGGCCACGGAGAAGTCGGCGCCGAGCTCCAGCGGGCGCTGGCCGAGCGGCGTCGCGAGGGTGTTGTCGACGGCTACGAGGGTGCCACGCGCGCGTGCCGCCTCGGCGAGCCGCCGTATGTCGCACACGTCGAGCCCAGGGTTCGACGGGGTCTCGATCCACAGCAGCTTCGCGCCGTCGAGCACGTCCAGCTGGGCGTCGCCTCGGGTCGGGGCGGTGCGCACCTCGATGCCGTAGGCGGTCAGTTGCTCGCGGACCAGCGGCAGCACCTGGTAGCCGTCGTCCGGCAGGACCACGACGTCGCCGGCGCGCAGCTGGGAGAAGAGCACCGCCGAGACGGCGGCCATGCCGGAGGGGAAGGCCAGCGTCTCGACGCCGTCCTGTCCGGGTGCCTCCAGCTCGCCGATGGCGCGTTCCAGGAGCGTCCAGGTGGGGTTCTCGTCACGGCCGTAGGTGTACGGGCCGGTCGGATCGCCGGGCAGATGGAAGTGCGCGGCGAAGACGGGGCCCGGGAGAGTCGGCTCGTTCTTGACGGGTTCGGGCAGCCCGGCCCGCACCGCGCGCGTGCCCTCACCGCTGCCCCCGACGGAATGTGCCGACCTCGGCTCTGATTCTGACGTCATGCCGCTCGTCCCTCCAGTTGCTCCTGTATCGCGGCGAGCAGTCCCGGGCTCGCCGCCTCCACCATTTCAAGACACTCCTCGAAGCCGTCCATTCGTCCGTAGTACGGATCGGGGACATCGAGGTCGTCGCCGGCCGCGGGGTCGTAGGAGCGCAGCAGACGCACCTTCTCCGCGTCCTGCGTGGTGGGCGCGAGGCGGCGCAAAGCCTTCAGATGGCCGGAGTCGAGGGCGATGACGAGGTCGAGGCGGGAGAACCACGCCACCAGGAACTGCCGGGCGGCGTGGGCGCTGTCGTAGCCGTTCTGCTCCAGCACGGCGACGGTCCGCGGGTCGGCGCCGTCGCCTTCGTGCCAGCCGCCCGTGCCCGCGCTGTCGACCTCCACCAGGCCGTCGAGCCCGGCCTCCGCCACACGGGCGCGGAAGACGGACTCGGCCATCGGCGAGCGGCAGATGTTGCCGGTGCAGACGAAACAGACGCGGTAGGGCATCGGATGCTCTCAGTCCTTGCCGTCGGGAAGGACGACGTTGAGCGCCCAGGACACGATCGAGATGATCAGGCCGCCCACGACGGCGGTCCAGAAGCCCTCGACGTGGAAACTGAGGTCGAACTTGTCGGCCAGCCAGGAGGTGAGCAGCAGCATCAGGGCGTTCACCACGAGGGTGATGAGGCCCAACGTGAGGATGAAGAGCGGGAACGTCAGCACCTTCACGACGGGCTTGACCAGGAAGTTCACCAGACCGAAGACCAGTGCGACCAGGATCAGCGTGACGGTCTTCTTGCCGGTGCTGTCGCCGGTCAGGGTGATCTTGTCGAGCAGCCACACGGCGACGGCCAGGGCCCCCGCGTTGGCGATCGTCTTGACTACGAAATTCTTCATGTGTCTGATCGTGGCAGAAGAGATCGGTTACGAGCACTGGGCAAGGGCGGACGAGATCGATGAAGGCATTCCGGCTGGACGAACTGGAGGCGGAGCGCGCCGCCAATGACGGTGCTTACCTGCAGTTTCTGCGCGAGCGGAACATGTCGGTCGGCCTGTACGCGCTCGACGCCGGCGAACCCGACCCGCAGAAGCCGCACCAGCAGGACGAGGTGTACTTCATCGTGAGCGGCCGAGCCTCGATCACGGTCGGCCTGGAGACCACCCAGGTGGCCCGCGGAAGCGTCGTCTACGTGCCCGCAGGGGTCGCTCACAAGTTCCACCACATCACCGAGGACCTGCGGGTTCTGGTGGTGTTCTCTCCGCCCGAGAGCTGACATCCCGTCTCAGGGTTCCCTAGGGGAAGGGTCAGGGGAGGACAAGGGATGCGAGGCCCCCATTGCGCTCTTCCCGCCCCTAGCATCGGGTGCAGGACATCGGAGACTCGACACGAGACCGGAAACGGGCTCGTCAACGGGCAGAGAGAAGGACGAGAGCGATGCGAGAGATCTTCACGGGTATGCCGTGGTGGGTGAAGTGGATCGCGGTGCCGGTCATCGCCCTGGTCGTGTTCGGCAGCTTCATAGCGAGCGTGGTCGGCTTCGTGGTCTGGCTGCTCTTCAAGGCGCTGATCTTCGTCGCGCTGGTCGGCGGACTCATCTACGTCGTACGGAAGTTCATGTCGAGTTCGTCGTCGCGCAGCGACTGGTGACACCGAACCGGGTGAGCGACCGGTAACGGGGAAACCGGTATCACGAAGCGAAGGTTCCCCCTGGCGAGGGAAGTTTCCCGGCTGGGCCGTCTGTCAGTGCCGACGGACGGTTAAAGTCCGGAATTCGACGCGGGGCCCATCCCCGCGGGCAGCGCACCGCCCCCTCCCGTGTTCCCCACACGGGCGGCCCCCCTCGCGCTTCGGGAGCGACCCTTGGCCACGGTTGACACCACACCCGCAGAACCGCACGCTCCACCCGTCCAACGAGGTACACCGCCGACGGCACACGCCCCGACGGTTCCACCGGCACCCCTCCGCCCACGAGAAGGGGCGCACGTTCTGCCCGTCCAACCGCAGACGTCGCCCTCGGAGACGCCCGAGCCGCCCTCGGAGCCGCACCCCACAACCCTCATCGGCTCGGTCCAGCGAGCGATGCACCTCCTGGAGGCCGTCGCCGCCCGCGAGCACGGGGCACCGGCCAAACAGCTCGCGCGCGAGCTGGGGCTCGCGCTCCCGACGGCGTACCACCTGCTGCGCACGCTGACCCATGAGGGCTATCTGCGCCGCGAGAAGGGCCTGTTCTTCCTGGGCGAGGCGGCCGAGCGGCTGAGCAGCAGCGGAGCGCAGCAGAAACGTCGCAGCACGATGAGCGACGCGCTTGCGCACTGGCGCGACGCGATCGGCGTACCCGTGTACTACGCGATCTACCGCGACGGCGAGATCGAGGTCATGGACATCGCCGACAGCCCGGGTAATCCCGCGGTGGAGGAGTGGGCCGACTTCCGGGAGACCGCACACGCCCATGCGATCGGCCAGTGTCTGCTCTCCCAGCTGGACGAGAAGGCTCGGCGCGACCACCTCGACCGCTATCCGGTGCAGTCCATCACCCCGTACACGGTGCGTGACGATCGCACCTTGCTGCGGCGCCTGGATCGCGTGGGACGAATGGAACCGGTCGTCGAGCGGCAGGAGTACGCGCTGGGCGCGCTCTGCGCCGCGATCCCCCTCACCGCAGGCTCAACTGCCGCGGCGATGGCCATTTCGGTGCCCTCGCACCAGGCCCACCGACTACTGCCCGCGGCACGTCAGCTGCAGAACGAGATCGGAAGGCTACTAGGGACACTCGCCATCTCTATCAGCATCTGAAAACTCACTCCTTGTGATCTGTCGTGCACGTTGAGCAATAATTCACTGTGTCAGGGGGATGATTCCTGGCCAGTCGACCGAAAACGACGGGGTAGGCGATGCACGAGTCGGTACAGGCAGAGGTCATGATGAGCTTCCTCGTGTCGGAGGAGCTCTCCTTCCGCATTCCGGTGGAGCTGCGATACGAGGCCTGTGATCCCTACGCCGTGCGAATGACCTTCCATTTGCCCGGTGACGCGCCGGTGACCTGGGCGTTCGGGCGTGAGCTGCTGATCGACGGAGTCGGCCGGCCGTGCGGCGACGGCGATGTGCACATCGAACCTGCCGACCCGGAGGCGTTCGGCGAGGTGCTGATCCGGCTTCAGGTGGGCCGCGACCAGGCGCTGTTCCGGTCGGGTGCGGCACCGCTCGTGGCGTTCCTCGACCGCACGGACAAGTTGGTCCCGCTGGGGCAGGAGCGTTCCCTCGCCGACTTCGACACCCACCTCGACCAGGCCCTGCACCGCATCCTGGCGGAGGAGCAGAGCGCAGGCTGACGGCCCGCCTCGCGGACGGTGGAGTAACGCTTCGCCACCCGCGGGGTGCAAGGCTTCCGGGCGGTGCCCTCCGGCTTCAGTGCTTGCGGCGGCGGCCCTTGCCGCCCCGCACCGCCGGCCGGGCACTCGTCGGCGCCGACGCGGGGGCCGGTGTGTCCGTCCCTCCCGGGCGGTCCGCCGAGACCACCAGGGCGGCCAGCGCGGTGGTCACCGGCACCGAGGCGACCAGCCCGATCGAGCCCACCAGCGTGCGCACGATCTCCTCGGCGACCAGTTCGCTGTTGGCGACCGTACCCACACTGCTCTGAGCGATCGAGAAGAGCAGCAGCAACGGCAGGGCGGCGCCCGCGTAGGCCAGGACGAGTGTGTTGACGACCGAGGCGATGTGGTCGCGGCCGATCCGGATGCCCGCGCGGTACAGACCGCGCCAGCCCAATGTCGGATTGGCCTCGTGCAGTTCCCAGACCGCCGACGTCTGGGTCACCGTCACATCGTCGAGCACACCGAGCGAGCCGATGATGACGCCGGCGAGCAGCAGACCGCTCATGTCGATGGACGGGTACAGACCATGGATCAGTCCGGTGTTGTCGTCCGTGTTGCCGGTCAGCGCGGCCCAGTCGATGAACCCCGAGCCGAGGATGCCGATCAGCAGCAGCGAGAGCAGCGTGCCGAGTACGGCGACCGACGTACGGGCTGACAGGCCATGGCACACGTAGAGCGCGATCAGCATGATGGCACTGGCCCCGACCACCGCCACGACCAGCGGATTCGAGCCCTGCAGAATCGCGGGGAGGATGAAGAACGTCAGGATCATGAAGCTGACGGCCAGTGCGACGAGCGCCATGACACCGCGCAGACGGCCCACCACCACGACGGCCAGCGCGAAGATCCCGGCGAGCAGCGCCATGGGGAACTTCCGGTTCACGTCGGTGACCGAGTACTGCAGGTTCTTGGGAGCGGAGGGCTCGTAGGCGACCATGACCTTCTCGCCCTCGTGCAACTGCCGCGACTGGTCCGGCTGGACGATCTCCGTGAACGTACGGCCCTTGTCCTTGCCGGTGTCGATCCGGATCGTCGCCTTCTTGCAGTCACCGGTAGCCTGCTGCCGCGCCGACGAGCCCTCGGCGGTGGAGGTGTCGCCGGTCGGGGTTTCCCCGGAGGCGTTCACGGACTTGCAGTCCACCTTGTCGACCACGGTGACCGTGGCCTGCTGGGTCTGCCGGTCGAATCCGACGCCGGTGCGCTCGTGGGAGGGAGCGCCGCCCGGCCAGAGCACCGCCAAACCGACCACGACCGCGACGCCGAACGGGATCAGGATCGCGGCGATGACCTTGCGCAGGTGCCGGGAGACGGGGGCGGCCGGTCCATGGCTGTGACTGTGCGAGTGGCCGGAGCCGTGCCCGCCACCAGGTCCCTGACCGTGCCCGTCACCGTGGCCTCCGCCTGGGCCGGGGCCTCCGCCCTGACCATGGCCGTGCGCGTCGCCGGGACCATGGCCGGGGGGCGGATCGGGCGGCGAAAACGGGGGCTGCTGCATCGTGGTCACGGGCCGATCATCGCAAGAACGGGAGGGGCCCTCTGTTCAGCGCGCCAGATATGACGCTAGCGTGGAGGCACCTTTGCACACGCGGGAGCTCGGAGCACCGGGCTGAGAGGGCGCTGACCTTCGTCCCAGCGATGTTTCACATGAAACATCGGCGGACGGAAGCCGCTGCGTCGACCGCCGAACCTGTTACCGGGTAATGCCGGCGTAGGGAGTAGGTCTCATGACCAACAAGGACGTACGCACGCCTGCCTCCAGCCAGACGGACGGGGCGCTCGCCCCTGCCGAAAGCGGCGAGGTCGGGAAGTCCATCGGCTGGCACAAGGGGTACGTCGAGGGTTCGCGCCCCGACCTGCGGGTGCCGGTTCGTCAGGTGCACCTCACCAACGGGCAGTCGGTCACGCTGTACGACACCTCCGGCCCGTACACCGATCCGACCGTCGAGACCGACGTACGCCGGGGCCTGGCACCCGTGCGCGAGAACTGGATCATCGCCCGCGGCGACACCGAGGAGTACGCGGGCCGCCCCGTCCGTCCCGAGGACGACGGGATCAAGCACACCTCGCCGCGCGGGGGACTCAGGAACCTCGACGCGGTCTTCCCGGGGAGGCCGCGCCAGCCGCGCCGGGGCCGGGACGGACAGGCGGTGACGCAACTCGCGTACGCCCGGCGCGGGGAGATCACACCCGAGATGGAGTTCGTGGCGGTCCGCGAGAACGTCGATCCGGAGGTCGTCCGCGAGGAGATCGCGGCGGGTCGCGCGGTCCTGCCGGCGAACGTCAACCACCCGGAGATCGAGCCGATGATCATCGGCAAGCGGTTCCTGGTGAAGGTCAACGCCAACATCGGCAATTCGGCGGTCACTTCCTCCATCGAGGAGGAGGTGGACAAAATGACCTGGGCGACCAAGTGGGGCGCCGACACGGTCATGGACCTGTCCACCGGCCGCAACATCCACACCACGCGCGAGTGGGTCCTGCGCAACTCCCCCGTCCCCATCGGCACCGTGCCGCTCTACCAGGCACTGGAGAAGGTCGACGGCCGCGCCGAGGAGCTGACCTGGGAGATCTACAAGGACACGGTCATCGAACAGGCCGAGCAGGGCGTGGACTACATGACGGTCCACGCCGGAGTGCGCCTCGCGTACGTGCCGCTCACCGCCAACCGCAAGACCGGAATCGTCTCGCGCGGCGGCTCGATCATGGCGGCCTGGTGCCTCGCGCACCACAAGGAGTCGTTCCTCTACGAGAACTTCGAGGAACTCTGCGAGATCCTCGCCGCCTACGACGTCACGTACTCGCTCGGCGACGGTCTGCGGCCGGGATCGATCGCGGACGCCAACGACGAGGCGCAGTTCGCGGAGCTGCGGACGCTCGGGGAACTCAACACGATCGCGAAGCGTTTCAATGTTCAGACCATGATCGAAGGCCCGGGACATGTCCCGATGCACAAGATCAAGGAGAACATCGACCTTCAGCAGGAGATCTGTGATGAAGCTCCGTTCTATACGCTCGGCCCGCTGACGACGGACGTCGCGCCGGCGTACGACCACATCACCTCCGGCATCGGTGCCGCGATGATCGCCTGGTGGGGCACGGCCATGCTCTGCTACGTCACGCCCAAGGAGCACTTGGGCCTGCCCAACCGTGACGACGTCAAGACCGGCGTCATCACCTACAAGATCGCCGCCCACGCAGCCGACCTCGCCAAGGGGCACCCAGGTGCGCAGGAGTGGGACGACGCGCTGTCCGACGCACGCTTCGAGTTCCGCTGGGACGACCAGTTCAACCTGGCTCTCGACCCGGACACGGCACGGGAGTTCCACGACGAGACCCTCCCGGCCGAACCCGCCAAGACGGCCCACTTCTGCTCCATGTGCGGCCCGAAGTTCTGCTCCATGAAGATCTCGCAGGACATCCGCCGTGAGCACGGAGGCACGAAGACGGAGATCGAGGAGGGCATGGCCCAGAAGTCGAAGGAGTTCGCGGCCGCGGGCAACCGGGTCTATCTGCCGCTGGCGGACTGAGGCCCGGCCGGAGCCGTCCGCTGCGCCGCAATGTGCAGCGGACGGAGCCGGGGCCGGGTTCTGTGGGCAGACTGGGCGCATGACACCGACCTTGATGAGCAAGGGCGGCAACCTGCCGGTTGACGCCGCCGCAGTGCAGGCCGTGCTCGGCTGGTCCGGGGGAGCCGGTGCGCCGGACGCCGATGCCTCGGCGCTGCTGCTCGGCGCCGACGGACGGGTGCGGGACGACGGCGACTTCGTCTTCTACAACCAGCCGCAGCACGCCTCCGGCGCCGTACGGCATCTCGGTAAGCAGTGGGCCGCCGGGGCGACGACGGACACGGTCGAGGTGGACCTGTCGGACCTGGAGCCGGGGATCGAGCGGGTCGTCCTGGGCGCCTCGGCCGACGGCGGGACTTTCGGCGACCTCGCCGGGCTGACGCTGAGGCTGCTCGACGCCGGGACGCAGGAGGAGATCGCGCGCTTCGAGATGGAGGCCACGACGGAGACGGCGTTCATCGGAGGCGAGCTGTATCTGCGTGCGGGCCGGTGGAAGTTCCGTGCGGTCGGGCAGGGGTACGCGTCCGGACTCGCGGGCCTCGCCACCGACTTCGGCATCAGCGTCGACGAGGAGACGGACACGGGGACTGGGGCTGCGACTGGGGCTGCGACTGGGGCTGCGACTGGGACTGGGACTGGGACTGGGACGGCGCAGGGTGCCGTCGGCGTCACTGGGGCCGCGGGGGCTGCGCAGACGGTCGTCCCGGCGTCTCCGCCCGGCGCCGCGCCGTCAGCTCCGGCTGCAGCCCCACCAACAGCCCCGCCCATGCCTCCCACACCTCCGGCGCCTTCCAGTCCCGTATCGCAACCGGCACCCCCCGTCCCCGTCTCTGCCTCCGCCCGGCGCCTCAGCAAGGGTGAGGAGCGGCTGCCCGTCGACATGCGCAAGCGGCTCTCCCTGCGCAAGGAGCACGTGGCGGTCAGTCTGAGGAAGCACGGTGCGGCAGGGGTGACGGCGCGGGTCCTCCTGGTTCTCGATGCCTCGGGCTCCATGTCGTTCCTGTACTCGAAGGGTGTCGTCGTGGACGTGGTGGAGCGGATGGCGGCGGTCTCCGCCCAGTTGGACGACGACGGGGTGATGCAGGCGTGGACGTTCGCCTCCAGCCCGGCGCGCCTGCCGGACCTGACCCTCGGTGAACTCCCGGAGTGGCTGGAGCTCCACGTACGGGTCGGCGAGCTGAGCCTCTTCCGCCGCAAGAAGCCGAAGAAGGGGCTGTTGCCCGGTCAGGTGGACATGCGGGCGGTGGGCATCCAGAACGAGGAACAGAAGGTGATCGCCGAAGTTCGCACGTATGTACGGGAGAATCCGGCTGTCGATCCCACGCTGGTGCTGTTCTTCTCCGACGGAGGGGTCTACCGCAACAAGGAGATCGAGAAGGAACTGCGCGAAGCGGTCGAGGAGCCGATCTTCTGGCAGTTCGTGGGACTGGGGCGGTCCAACTACGGCGTACTCGAACGGTTCGACACTCTGCCCGGCCGCCGCGTCGACAACGTCGGCTTCTTCGCGGTGGACGACATCAGCACCGTCCCGGACCCGGAGCTGTACGACCGGCTTCTGTCCGAGTTCCCGTCCTGGATCACCGCGGCGCGGCACCTGGGCATCGTGTGAACCCGCCGCTCGGTAGCGCGTATCTCCTGTCCCCGTAGCCGCGCATGCCGGAAGTCGGGCCCGCGTTCATGGGATGCGGGCCCGGCCTCCGGGCGTTACTCCGGCTGGTGCTCGGGCCCCCCGAAGTCCGGGCTGGTGAAGTCCGGGCTGGAGAAGCTCGGGCGCGGACCTGCCGCGGGCCCGCCGTCGGGGCTGCTGAACCCCGGCCGGTCGTAGCCGAGTTGCGGTATCCGGCTGGGCGCCGGTGAAGGACGGCGTCCCAGTGCTGCCGAGCCCGGATCGGCGAGTGCCTCCCGGAGGAACGGCAGGATGCCGCGCTCCAGCAGGGCGTCGTGCCAGGCTTCCCTGGCCCGGGCCACCTCCTCGTACAACTCGCCGCGCGCTCCGGCCTGGAGCGAGGAGGAGCTGTTGCGCAGCGCCGTCAGCAGCAGTCCGACCGCGGCGACCAGGATGGCGGCCGCGGTGATGGCGCCGAAGACCCATCCCGTGGTGAGGAGGGTCTTGGCGATGGTCGGCTCGGGGTCGAGCATCTTCAGGATGTAGCCCACGAGCAGGAAGATCACCGCGGCGGTGCCGGCGAGCAGGGGAGCGAGCACCGCGACGACGGCGATGGCGCCGGCCCCGGCGGTTTCGCCGACTTCTCCCATGGTGGTGGCGAGCCCCACCGCGGCCGTGCCCGGCTCCGCGGAACCGGTCTCCTCGCTCACGGTGGAGGGGGACTGCGCCGGCTGGCGCAGTTCCTCACGGACCTTCACGTAGTGCTGGTACTCCGTCGTCGCGGCCGCCGTGATCAGCACGGTGGCGTTGAGCGCCATGGTGCGCAGTTGTTCGGGGTTGAGCCGCTGTCCCACAGCGGCCAGTTCCGGGCGGTGTGGGGCGGAGCGCAGCGCCTCATCGAGGATCCGCTCGTATTCCTGGCGGTCCTCGCTCAGCAGGTGCTGCGGAACGCTGTTCATCTGCATCCCCCGATGCTCCGTAGGGCTTGGGGCTCGCACGCTGACGAGCCGTCGGGCAGAAACGGAGGGGAGCCTGCTACGGATAAGCCGATGGTAGAGCGGTGACGGCACGCGGTGACAGGGGGTTTCCGGAAATTGCCCTCTGGCCAGCGAAGTCCTTCGTGGCGGGACGCCTGCCCGTTGAGAGCTCAGCTATCCAGCGGAAGGTGCTGGACCAGCAGTTTTCCGGCCATGGTCACTCCGCCGTCCATGGCGATGGCCAGACCGTCGGCGTAGACGTGGGGTCCTTCGACCACGGGGCCCGCGTCGTCCTCGCCGTCCTCGGAGCCGACTTCGCCCAGAAGGTAGGGAATGGGGCTGTGACCATGCACGATACGGGTGCCGCCGTACGCGCCGAGCAGTTCACGGACGGCCTCGGCGCCGCCGTCGTCGCGGAAGGCGAAGCGCTTGGTGAACTTGCGGAAGAGGTCCCAGCACTCGTCCGCGTCGTTGCGGGTGAGGGTTTCGCGGACGGTGTCGTTGACGGCTTCGATGGAGTCGCCGTAGTCGAGGTAGGCGGTGGTGTCGGAGTGCACCAGGAGGTGCCCGTCTACCTGCTCCATGGCGTCGAGGCGGGCCATCCACTGCAAGTGGTGGTCCTGGAGGCGGTCCATGTCGGTCTTCTGGCCGCCGTTGAGCAGCCAGGCGGCCTGGAAGGTGGCGGTGCCCGCGCCGGAGTTGACGGGGGTGTCGCCGAACCGCTTGGCGCCGAGCAGCAGCAGCTCGTGGTTGCCCATGAGCGCCTTGCAGTAGCCGCCGGCCGCGGCTGCCTCGGCGGACAGCCGCATCACGAGGTCGATGACGCCGATGCCGTCCGGGCCGCGATCGGTGAAGTCGCCGAGGAACCACAGCCGGGCGGTGCCGGCGGACCAGTGGCCCGAGGAGTCGATCAGGCCCTGCTCGTGGAGCGCGAGGACCAGCTCGTCGAGGTAGCCGTGCACGTCACCCACGACGTACAGCGGGCCGGGCCCGTCGCCCGGCGGCGGAGCCGGTACGGCCTCGGGGTCGACGGCCACCTGAACCGTGTCACCCCGGTTGATGACGGGCAGATCGCGCCGCGTGGGCGTGTACCCCTCGGCGGCGGCCGGGGTGACGGCCTCGCCGGGGGGTGTGCTCTGCGCGTACGGACCGGTCTCGTGGACGTATGCGGGCACCCGGAAGTCGCGCAATGTGTCCGTCCGCACCACCTCGGGTCCCTGACCGGCCCCCTGAGTCATCGACCCCTCCACCACCATCGCGCCGCATCTGCACCGGATCGGACTGCCTGGTCGCAGCGGCCCGCGGTGTCGTGGGCCCATCATAGGAATGCGGATCGCGCCATGTGATGACCCAGGGGTGGTGAATCGGAGAAGGACCCCAGTTCACCGGGGTTTTCGCCCGAATTGGGCGGGGCTATCCACAGGAGGCGTCGAGTGGACGCCCCGTCGGAAGTCCGCGGGGCGTCGGCCATCGGTCGCCGACGCCCGCAACCGCTTACTCCTCCTCGGGAGATCGGGGCGGACTGACCGTCGTTCGCGGCGAGCGGCGCTCGGAGGACGTCCGCACGATCAGCTCGGTCGGTATCACCTGTTCGACCGGTTGGTCCGATTCGAGTCCCTCGATGGCGTCGATGAGGAGCTGCACCACCGCGGTGCCGATCCGGCGCGGTTTGAGGGACAGGGTCGTGATGGGCGGCTCGGTGCCGGCGTAGACGGTGGACTCGCTGCAGCAGACGATGAGCAGGTCGTCCGGTACGCGCAGACCGTAGCGTCGGGCCGCGGCGAGCAGGTCGGTGCCGTTGGGGTCGAAGAGCCCGTAGACGGCGTCGGGGCGGTCGGGCCGGGCGAGCAGCCGGTCGGCGGCTACGGCGCCCGCGCACGGATCGTGCGCCGGATAGGCCTCGTACACCGGATCCTGGCCCACCCGCTCGCACCAGCGCAGGTATGCGGTCGTGGAGAGGTGGGTGTAGGTGTCGGTGGTGGTGCCGGTCAGGAGGCCGATGCGGCGGGCGCCGGCGTCGGCCAGATGGTCGAGGATGCCGAGGACGGCGGCCTCGTGGTCGTTGTCGACCCAGGCGGTGACGGGGAGCGCGCCGGCGGGGCGGCCGTCGGAGACGACCGGTAAGCCCTGCCGGACCAGCTCGCTGACCACCGGGTCCTGGTCGGACGGGTCGATGACGACCGTGCCGTCCAGGGCTACGTTCGACCACACGTCGTGGCGCGAGGTCGCGGGGAGGATGACCAGGGCGTAGCCCCGGGCGAGCGCGGCCGAGGTGGCGGCTCTCGCCATCTCCGCGAAGTACGCGAACTCGGTGAAGGTGAAAGGTTCATCCCCGTACGTCGTCACGGTCAGGCCGATGAGGCCCGACTTGCCGGTACGGAGGGTTCGGGCCGCGGCCGACGGGCGATAGCCCAGCCGGTCGGCGACCTCGCGGACATGGCGTCGGGTGGCGTCCGGGAGCCGGCCCTTGCCGTTGAGGGCGTCGGAGACAGTCGTGATCGAGACTCCGGCGGCCGCGGCCACGTCTCTGATGCCTGCCCGGCCCGGCCGACCGCCTCGGCGGGTGGTCTCCGCCCGGCTCACCTGGTGCTTCCCTGCTGCTGTCATGGCGAGCCGATAGTAGGGCTCATGCGGTGGGGTAGTGCGGACGCATATGCACTCGTTGACAGGCACGTTTCTGCATGGTCATTCCACTACAACTGCCTTGGAAACAAAGGGAGTTGAACGATCCAATGGCAGGACGTGACTTGTCGGCACGCATGGGCCTGCCAAGTTGGCGATGTTTCGAAGAGGTCTCAACTCACCTTCACGAGCGATGCGCGCCACGGAGTGAGCTACCGGCGCGTGCCGAAACGAACGGCGCGCCCCCCTTTCGTACGCCTTCGTGCGCTGATGCCCGTGGGGCGCATGTGGTTGTCCACAGGGCATTCGCACCGGCGCTGAATCCTCATAAGGTGAGAAGTATTGGAAGCCGGTGGCGATGATGAGCCGGTGAGGGTCACGAGGAGGACTGCGGTGAGCGAGACGAGCCCCAAGCTGCGTGCCGAGTTGGCGGGAATCCCCACCTACAAGCCCGGCAAGCCCGCCGCGGCCGGGGGTCCGGTGGCGTACAAGCTGTCCTCCAACGAGAACCCCTATCCGCCGCTGCCCGGCGTGATGGAGAGCGTGACCGCCGCGGCCGGCAGCTTCAACCGGTACCCGGACATGGCGTGCACCGGACTGATGAACGAGCTGTCGGAGCGCTTCGGAGTCCCGCTCTCCGACCTGGCCACCGGCACCGGCTCGGTCGGGGTCGCACAGCAGCTGCTGCAGGCCACCAGCGGCCCCGGCGACGAGGTCATCTACGCCTGGCGGTCCTTCGAGGCGTACCCGATCATCACGCAGGTCAGCGGCGCGACCTCGGTGAAGGTGCCGCTGACGCCGGGCGATGTGCACGACCTCGACGCGATGGCGGACGCGATCACCGACCGGACCCGGCTGATCTTCGTCTGCAACCCGAACAACCCGACCGGCACCGTGGTGCGCCGGGCCGAGCTGGAGCGGTTCCTCGACCGGGTGCCCGGTGACGTGCTGGTCGTGCTCGACGAGGCCTACCGCGAGTTCATCCGCGACAACGACGTGCCGGACGGTGTCGAGCTCTACCGCGAGCGCCCGAACGTCTGTGTGCTGCGCACGTTCTCCAAGGCGTACGGCCTCGCGGGTCTGCGCGTCGGCTTCGCGATCGCCCACGAGCCGGTGGCGGCGGCGCTGCGCAAGACAGCGGTGCCTTTCGGCGTGAGCCAGCTGGCGCAGGACGCGGCGGTCGCCTCGCTGCGCGCCGAGGACGAGCTGCTCGGCCGGGTCGGCTCGCTCGTGTGCGAGCGCACGCGCGTGGTCGAGGCGCTGCGCGGCCAGGGGTGGACGGTGCCGGAGACGCAGGCCAACTTCGTGTGGCTGCGGCTGGGGGAGCGCACGCTCGACTTCGCGGCCGCCTGCGAGCAGGCCGGGGTCGTGGTGCGGCCCTTCGCCGGGGAGGGAGTGCGGGTGACCATCGGCGAGACCGAGGCGAACGACATCTTCCTGAAGGTGACGGAGGGGTTCCGCAAGGAGCTCTGAGCCGGGCTCATGCCCAGTCCCCCAGGAGACTCCTCGCGTCGCAAGGGTGGGCTGTGGAGGCGAGCGGCTGTGCCCGGGCGGGTGCCCGGGCCGGCTGTTCGCGGTGCCCGGGACCAGCTGTTCGCGGCGCCAGGGCCGACCGGTCCACAGCGAGGTACCCCCCGCCTCTCCATTGTCGAACGGGTATGCGGCATACTTGCTTGTGAATGTGAACGCGTTCACAAGCGTGTCCCGGTTGCTCCTGTGATGTGTGTGATCAACGGGGCAAACTGCGTGTGGCCGCGGCGACGTAAGGAGACTGACGACGTGGAATTGGCTTTGGCGCCGGAGACGCTGGCGCGATGGCAGTTCGGCATCACCACCGTCTACCACTTCCTCTTCGTCCCCCTGACGATCTCTCTCGCCGCGCTCACCGCCGGCCTGCAGACCGCCTGGGTGCGCACGGAGAACGAGAAGTACCTCAGGGCCACCAAGTTCTGGGGCAAGCTCTTCCTGATCAACATCGCGATGGGCGTCGTCACCGGCATCGTGCAGGAGTTCCAGTTCGGCATGAACTGGTCCGACTACTCGCGCTTCGTCGGTGACATCTTCGGCGCACCGCTCGCCTTCGAGGCCCTCATCGCCTTCTTCTTCGAGTCCACCTTCATCGGGCTGTGGATCTTCGGCTGGGACAAGCTGCCGAAGAGGATCCACCTCGCCTGCATCTGGATGGTCTCGATCGGCACGATCCTGTCGGCGTACTTCATCCTCGCTGCCAACTCGTGGATGCAGCACCCCGTCGGCTACCGGATCAACAAGGCGAGGGGCCGCGCCGAACTCACCGACTTCTGGCACGTCCTGACCCAGAACACCGCTCTCGCCCAGGCCTTCCACACGCTCTCGGCGGCCTTCCTCACGGGCGGGGCCTTCATGGTCGGCATCGCCGCCTTCCATCTGACCCGCAAGAAGCACATCCCCGTGATGAAGACCTCGCTGCGACTCGGCCTGGTCACCGTCGTCATCGCCGGAATGCTCACCGCGATCAGCGGTGACACCCTCGGCAAGGTCATGTTCAAGCAGCAGCCGATGAAGATGGCCGCGGCCGAGGCACTGTGGGACGGAGAGGGACCCGCACCCTTCTCGGTCTTCGCCTACGGCGACGTCGCCGCCGGACACAACAAGGTTGCCATAGACATCCCGGGGCTGCTGTCCTTCCTCGCCAACGACGACTTCAGCTCGTACGTCCCCGGCATCAACGACGTCAACAAGTCCGAGCAGCAGAAGTTCGGGCCCGGTGACTACCGGCCGAACATCCCGGTCGCGTACTGGGGCTTCCGCTGGATGATCGGCTTCGGCATGACGTCCTTCGCCATCGGCCTGGCCGGACTCTGGCTGACCAGGAAGAAGTTCATGCTGCCGCAGCATCTGAGGGTCGGTGACGACGAGGTGCCGCATCTGGTCCTCTTCCGGAAGAAGGCGCTCGGTCCGACGCTCACCAAGTGGTACTGGCGCCTCGCGATCCTGACGCTGGGCTTCCCGCTGATCGCCAACTCCTGGGGCTGGATCTTCACCGAGATGGGCCGTCAGCCGTGGGTCGTCTACGGCGTGCTGCAGACCCGGGACGCGGTCTCCCCCGGTGTCTCGCAGGGCGAGGTGCTCACCTCGATGCTGGTCTTCACGGCGCTCTACGCGATCCTCGCCGTCGTCGAGGTCAAGCTGCTCGTGAAGTACGTCAAGGCCGGCCCGCCCGAGCTCACCGAGGCCGACCTCAACCCGCCCACGAAGATCGGCGGCGACACCCGTGACGCCGACAAGCCGATGGCCTTCTCGTACTAGGCCCAGGGAGCTGCTGAGTCATGGAACTTCACGACGTCTGGTTCGTCCTCATCGCGGTCCTCTGGATCGGATACTTCTTCCTGGAGGGCTTCGACTTCGGGGTTGGCATCCTCACCAAGCTGCTGGCCCGTGACCGTGCCGAGAAGCGGGTGCTGATCAACACGATCGGGCCCGTCTGGGACGGCAACGAGGTGTGGCTGCTCACGGCGGGCGGTGCGACCTTCGCCGCCTTCCCGGAGTGGTACGCCACGCTCTTCTCCGGCTTCTATCTGCCGCTGCTGGTCATCCTGGTCTGCCTGATCGTGCGCGGTGTCGCCTTCGAGTACCGCGCCAAGCGGCCCGAGGAGAACTGGCAGCGCAACTGGGAGACGGCGATCTTCTGGACCTCGCTGATCCCGGCGTTCCTGTGGGGCGTGGCCTTCGGCAACATCGTGCGCGGAGTGAAGATCGACGCCAGCTTCGAGTACGTGGGCAACCTCTGGGACCTGCTCAACCCGTACGCGCTGCTGGGCGGTCTGGTCACGCTGACGCTGTTCACCTTCCACGGGACGGTGTTCGTCGGTCTCAAGACCGTCGGGGACATCCGGGTGCGGGCGCGGAAGCTGGCGCTGCGACTCGGGCTCGTGACTGCCGTCCTGGCGCTGGTCTTCCTGTTCTGGACGCAGGCCGACAACGGAGACGGAAAGTCGCTGGTCGCCCTGGTGGTGGCGGTCGTCGCCCTGGTCGTGGCGCTGATCATGGTCAATGCGGGGCGGGAGGGCTGGGCGTTCGCGCTGTCGGGACTCACCATCGTGGCGGCCGTCGCGATGCTCTTCCTGACGCTCTTCCCGAACGTCATGCCCTCGTCGCTCAACGACGAGTGGAGCCTGACCGTCACCAACGCCTCGTCGAGTCCGTACACCCTGAAGATCATGACCTGGTGCGCGGGGATCGCGACGCCGCTCGTCCTGCTCTACCAGAGCTGGACCTACTGGGTGTTCCGCAAGCGGATCGGTACGCAGCACATCGCCGCGGATGTCGCGCACTGAGGCCGGTGTATCGAGTCCTACGCGCTGGTCTCGCGCACAGAGTCCGACGCACGGCATGTTTCACGTGAAACATGCCTGACGAGCCAAGGGTGTGTTTCACGTGAAACCAATTGATCCGCGTCTGCTCCGGTACGCCCGCGCCACACGCTTCTTCCTCGCGGCGGTCGTGGCACTGGGGGTCGCCGGAGCGGCGCTGGTCATTGCCCAGGCGATGCTCATCGCCGAGGTGGTGGTGGGCGCCTTCCAGCACGGGATGTCGGTCACCGAACTGCGTACACCGCTGGCCCTGCTGGCAGCGGTCGCCATGGGCCGTGCGGCCGTCGCGTGGCTCACCGAACTCGCCGCGCACCGGGCGAGCGCGGCGGTGAAGTCGGAGCTGCGCGGGCGGCTCCTGGAGCGCGCCACGCGGCTCGGCCCGGGGTGGCTGAGCGGACAGCGCACGGGCTCGCTGGTCGCCCTCGCCACACGGGGAGTCGACGCACTCGACGACTACTTCTCGCGCTATCTCCCGCAGTTGGGGCTCGCGATCGTGGTCCCGGTGGCCGTGCTCGCGCGGATCGTCACCGAGGACTGGGTGTCCGCGGCGATCATCGTCGGCACCCTGCCGCTGATCCCCCTCTTCATGATCCTGATCGGCTGGGCCACGCGCTCGCAGATGGACCGTCAGTGGCGGCTGCTGTCACGGCTGTCGGGACACTTCCTGGACGTGGTGGCGGGACTGCCCACGCTCAAGGTGTTCGGCCGGGCCAAGGCGCAGGCCGAGTCGATCAAGCGGATCACCGGCGAGTACCGCCAGGCGACCATGCGGACGCTGCGGATCGCCTTCCTGTCGTCCTTCGCACTGGAACTGCTCGCCACGATCTCGGTCGCCCTGGTCGCGGTGACCATTGGAATGCGGCTCGTCCACGGCGAGATGGACCTCTATGTGGGCCTCGTCATCCTCGTCCTGGCGCCCGAGGCGTATCTGCCGCTGCGGCAGGTGGGAGCGCAGTATCACGCTGCCGCGGAGGGACTCGCGGCGGCGGAGGAGATCTTCGCCGTCCTGGAGACGTCACTCCCGGAGCCCGGCACCGCGGTCGTGGGGGACGGGGAGATCTCTTTCGCCGGGGTCTCGGTCCGCTACCCGGGGCGAGCGACGGACGCCGTCTCGCAAGCCTCCTTCTCGGTCGAGCCCGGGGAGACGGTCGCCCTCGTCGGCCCGAGCGGCGCCGGCAAGACCACGCTGCTGAACGTCCTGCTGGGCTTTGTGGAGCCGACCGCCGGACACGTGCGCGTCGGGGGAGTCGATCTCGCCGCGGCCGATCCGGAGCAGTGGCGCTCACGCGTCGCGTGGGTTCCGCAGCGGCCCCATCTGTACGCCGGATCCATTGCCGAGAACGTCCGGCTCGCACGGCCCGACGCCGACGACGCCGCGGTGCGCAGTGCCCTCTCCGACGCCGGAGCCCTGACATTCGTGGACGCGCTGCCCGACGGGACCGAAACGGTCCTCGGCGAGGACGGTGCGGGACTCTCCGCAGGCCAGCGGCAACGGCTCGCGCTCGCTCGGGCGTTCCTCGCGGACCGGCCGGTCCTGCTGCTCGACGAACCGACGGCCGCGCTCGACGGTGCGACGGAGGCGGAGGTCGTCGACGCGGTGCGCAGGCTCGCCGTGGGGCGGACGGTCCTGCTCGTCGTGCACCGGCCCGCGCTACTGGCGGTTGCGGACCGGGTGGTGCGACTGGAGGCCACGGAGGAGGGCCACGGCGCCTCCGCGGCCGTCCGGTCGCCGCTTCACCAGGACGACTTCGGCGCCTTTGAGGCCGCGAACCCGGAGGAGACCGAGGGCGCTGCCGACGCGGACAGTGCCCTACGGCATGGCGTGCTCGGACGGGTCCGTGCCATGGCCGGAGCCCGGCGCGGCCGGCTCGCGTTGGCCCTCCTGCTCGGCGCTCTCGCGCTGGGCAGCGCCGTCGGGCTGATGGCCACCTCCGGGTGGCTCATCTCACGGGCCTCCCAGCAGCCCCCGGTGCTGTATCTGATGGTGGCCGTGACAGCGACGCGGACGTTCGGCATCGGGCGGGCCGTCTTCCGCTACACCGAGCGGCTCGTGTCGCACGACGCGGTGCTGCGGATGCTGGCCGACACCAGGGTCGCGGTCTATCGGCGCCTCGAACGGCTCGCGCCCGCCGGGCTGCGCACGACCCGGCGCGGCGATCTCCTGTCGCGGCTCGTCGCCGACGTGGACACGCTGCAGGACTACTGGCTGCGGTGGCTGCTGCCCGCCGGGGCCGCGGCGGTCGTGTCCGCGGCGTCCGTCGCCTTCACCGTCTGGCTGCTGCCCGCGGCCGGGGCCGTCCTCGCCGCCGGGCTGCTGGCCGCCGGGGTCGGCGTCCCGCTCGTGACCGGCGCCGTAGCGCGCCGCGCGGAACGCCGGCTGGCTCCCGCGCGAGGCGTCCTGGCGACCCGGGTGGCCGACCTCCTCACGGGAACGGCCGAGTTGACGGTCGCGGGCGCGCTGCCCGCCCGTACCGCACAGGCACGGCAGGCCGACACCGTCCTCACCCGCATCGCCTCCCGAGCCGCCACCGCCACTGCCCTCGGCGACGGGCTCACCGCGCTCGTGTCGGGGCTGACCGTGACGGCCACGGCCCTCGTGGGCGCCCAGGCGGTCGCCGCCGGGCGGCTGAGCGGTGTGGCGATGGCCGTGGTCGTCCTCACCCCGCTGGCCGCGTTCGAGGCCGTCCTGGGGATGCCGCTCGCCGTCCAGTACCGGCAGCGGGTGCACAAGAGCGCGGAGCGCGTGTACGAGGTGCTGGACGCGCCCGACCCCGTACGCGAACCGGAGCGGCCCCGGCCGACGCCCGCGTCCCCCTTCCCGCTTGTCCTCAAGGGCATCGACGCCCGCTACGGAGGACAGGACCGGGACGCGCTCGCCGGAGTCGACCTCACGCTCGGACAGGGCCGCAGGATCGCCGTCGTTGGCCCCTCCGGGTCCGGTAAGACGACGCTCGCGCAGGTGCTGCTGCGGTTCCTGGACGAGAACGCCGGGACCTACACGCTTGGGGGCACGGACGCCCGCGAGATGGACACCGACGCCGTACGCCGCATGGTCGGGCTCTGTGCCCAGGACGCGCACCTCTTCGACAGCTCGGTGCGCGAGAACCTGCTGCTGGCCCGCAGGGACGCGACCGAGGCCGAGCTGCGCACCGCGCTCGCGCGAGCCCGGCTCCTCGACTGGGCGGACGGACTGCCCGACGGGCTGGACACGATGATCGGCGAGCACGGGGCCCGGCTGTCCGGCGGGCAGCGGCAGCGGCTGGCGCTCGCCCGCGCCCTGCTCGCCGACTTCCCCGTCCTCGTCCTGGACGAGCCCGCGGAACACCTCGACCTGCCGACGGCGGACGCACTCACGGCGGATCTGCTGGCCGCGACCGAAGGCCGTACGACACTGCTGATCACGCACCGGCTGGCCGGGCTGGACGCGGTCGACGAGGTCGTCGTGCTGGCGGAGGGGCGCGTGGTGCAGCGGGGTCCGTTCGCGGAACTGGCCGTCGTGGACGGGCCGTTGCGCGCGATGGTCGAGCAGGAGGCGGCGGGAGAGCTGCTGGTGGGAGCAGCTCGACCATAGAATTCCGACTTTCCCTTATATAAAGGACTAACTACTCTCAAGGCATGTCAGCAGCCTCCGCCTCGCCCGCCCCCGAAGGCAGCCCGGACGCGGCGGCCCCGGCAACCCGCAACGGTCACGGCCTGTCCGGAGGGCTGAGCGCGCGCGTGCCGCAGCTGCTGGAGGCGATGCGGTCGGTCGGCACCGGGCTGGAGCTGCACTCCACGCTGGACAGGATCTGCGAGACGGCGGCCGAGCTGGCGGGCGCGCGGTACGCGGCCATCGGGGTCGCCGGCGAGGACGGGGAAGGACTCACGGACTTCGTCTTCCACGGGGCCGACGAGGAGACCGCCCGGCTGATCGGACGGCTGCCCGACGGACGGACGGGTCTCCTCGGGGCACTGATCCACGACCCGGAACCGGTGAAGCTCACGGATCTGACCGAGGATCCGCGCTCGTGCGGATTCCCTGAGCACCACCCGACGATGCGCCGCTTCCTGGGAGTGCCCATCCGGGTCCAGGGCGAGATCTTCGGCAATCTCTACGTCACCGAGAAGCACGGCGGCGCACCGTTCGACGACTACGACCTCGACATGGTCCGGGTGCTCGCCACGGAGGCCGGCATCGCCATCGGCAACGCCCGGCTGTACGAGGCCGCTCAGCAGCGCGAACGCTGGATCGACGGCTCGGTGGCCGTCACCACGGCACTGCTCTCGGGCGGCGACGCGGACGACGCCCTCCAGGTCGTCGCCGAACAGGCCCGAAGGCTCTCCGGCTCGGCGGCCGGGATCGTGCTGCTGCCCGCCGCGGAGGGCGGCCTGGAGATCGTCGCCGTCGCCGCGGAGCACCCCTCCAAGGTGCTCGGCGTGGTCATTCCGCCCGAGAGCGAGCTGGTGGCCGAACTCCTCGACGGTGAGGCCGTGTTCGTCGAGGACGCGGCCACCGACCCACGCATGCCCACCGATCTCGCCCGCGCCTTCGGGCCCACCATGATGCTGCCGCTGCAGAGCGGCGGCCGGGTGCTCGGGAGCCTCGTCACCCCGCGGGCCCGCGGCGGCTGCCCGTTCACCGAGACCGAGCGCACGCTCGCGGCGCGGTTTGCCGCGCAGGCCGCGCTCGCGCTGATGATGGCCGAGGCGCAGCGCGACCGGGAGCGGCTCGCGGTGTACGAGGACCGTGACCGAATCGCCCGTGACCTGCACGACCTCGTCATCCAGCGGTTGTTCGCCACCGGGATGATGCTGGAGAGCGCCCAGCGGCGGTCGGTGGTGCCCGACGTGCAGAAGGGCGTGGGCAAGGCCGTCGACGAACTCGACGTGACGATCCAGGAGATCCGCACCGCCGTCTTCGCGTTGCAGGAGGGGCCCGCCGAGGTGCCGTCGGGCCTGAGCACCCGCGTCCTGCGCGAGATCAAGACGGCCGCAGTACCCCTCGGCTTCAGGCCTTCGCACCGCTTCGTCGGCCCCGTCGACACCGCGGTCGGCGAGCTGACCGGCAAGAACCTCATCGCGGCTCTGCGCGAGACCCTCTCCAACGCCTTCCGGCACGCCGGCGCCTCCCGCATCGACGTCGTCGTCGACGCGAGTGCGCTCCTGCCGGACGGACGGCCGGGCGTAAGGCTCACCGTCACGGACGACGGCGTCGGCATCCCCGACGGCGGCAGGCGCAGCGGCCTGCGCAACCTCAAGCGGCGCGCCGAGTCCCTGGGCGGCGACAGCTGGTTCGGACCGGGTGCCGGTGAGGACGAGGGCCGGAGCGGCGCGGTGGTGGTGTGGCAGGCGCCGCACTGACCACGTCACCGTGCCGACCGCCCCACTGACCACGTCACCGTGCCGCCCGCCGTACTGACGCCTGGTACGCCCCATGGCAGGCCGCCTTCGCTCCCCCGCTCAACACGCCCGGACCACACCCCTGTTCGGCCGAGTCCGCTGGGCCGAACAGGGGCGTCGTGTCCCCCAGGCGTACGACTTGAACAGGACCGTGGCCCCGGACGCAGGACACGATCGCTGACATGCGCTCACTTCGCCGCCATCCCCTGCTCGTGCCGGCGCTGCTGTGCGCGCTCGTGGTGGCCGTGACCCGGCCCGCGGACGCCGAGGGCGAGTCGGGCGACGACTCCGGCCTCAGTGCCCAGGTGGCGCGGCTGTACGAGGACGCCTCCCTCGCGGCGCAGCAGTACGAGGCGGGCCGGAAGGAAGCCGACGCACAGCGGACCAGGGCGCAACGCCTCGAACAGCTTCTGGCGCGCGAACGGCAGGACATCGCGGTGCTGCACGAGGACCTCGGCCGGATCGCGCGCACCCAGTACCGGCAGGGCGGCGACCTCCCGTACACGGCGCAGCTGCTGCTCGCGGACAGCCCCGAGGAGCTGATGCGCGGTCAGCGCGCCGTGTGGCAGGCGGATCTGGCGGTGAACAACGCGGTCGCCAAGAGCCGCCGGGCCGAGGCCAGACTCGCCACCGACGAGGCGAAGGCCGCGTCGCAGTGGCAGGCACTGGAGAAGCGCAGCGGCGAACTGGCCGAGATCAAGCGGACCGTCGCAGCAAAGCTCGACGAGGCGCGTTCGGCGCTCCAGGGCCGGGCGGACGCCTCCGTGGCGGCGGGCTCGTGCCGTGGCTCCGTACGTCTGGACCAGCCCGATGCGGGCTCCACGCGCGCGTGGGTCGCGCCGGTGGAGACGTACGAACTCTCCGCGGGCTTCGGCAGCGGGGGCGAGCGCTGGGCGCACCGGCACACCGGGCAGGACTTCGCGGTACCCATCGGCACGCCGGTGCGGGCGGTCGGTGCGGGCCGTGTGGTGAAGGTTTCCTGCGGCGGTGCCTTCGGCATCGAGATCGTGATCCGGCATGAGGGCGGCTACTACACGCAGTACGCGCATCTCGCCGCCGTCACCGTCGACCAGGGGGAGCGGGTGGGGCCCGGGCAGTGGATCGGGCAGTCGGGAACGACCGGCAACTCGACCGGGCCGCACCTGCACTTCGAGGTACGGGTCACGCCGGAACTGGGCTCGGGCGTCGACCCCGTGCCGTGGCTGGCCGAGCACGGGGTCCCGCTGTAGGCGACCGCGGTCCGGCCGCGGTCCGGGCGGCTACAGCCGCTCGGCGATGAGCCGCTCGATCACGACCGCCACTCCGTCGTCGTTGTTGGCGACGGTGCGTCCGGAGGCCGCCGCGATCACGGCGGGGTGCGCGTTGCCCATCGCGTACGACGCGCCCGCCCAGGTGAGCATCTCGACGTCGTTCGGCATGTCCCCGAAGGCCACGACCTCCTCGGGGGCGATGCCGCGCTCGGCGCAGCACAGCGCGAGCGTGCTGGCCTTGGAGACACCGGGGCCGCTGATCTCCAGGAGGGCGCTGGGGCTCGACCGGGTGATGGAGGCGAGGTCGCCGACGGCGTCGCGGGCGAGCGCGAGGAAGTCGTCCGGGGCGAGCTCCGCGTGGTAGGCGAGCAGCTTGAGCACCGGCTGGTCGGCGTCGAGGGAGTCCTCGGCGAGGAGCTTCTCGGCGGGTGCGAACTGCTCCGGGGGCTCCATGTGCAGCGACGGGTACGTCGGCTCCAGGTGGAGGCCGTAGGTGCGCTCGACGGCGAAGGCGGTGCCGGGCGCGGCGGCACGCAGCGTCTGGGCCACGTCGAGCGCGATGGCGGGTGCCAGTTCCCGGACCTTCACGAAGCGGTGGCCGCCGGGGCCGCCGTGCAGGTCCACCACGGCGGCGCCGTTGCCGCAGATCGCCAGGCCGTGGCCGTGGACATGGTCGGCGACCACGTCCATCCAGCGGGCCGGGCGGCCGGTGACGAAGAAGACCTCGATGCCGGCCTGCTCGGCGGCCGCGAGTGCGGCGACCGTGCGCGGGGAGACGGACTTGTCGTCGCGCAGCAAGGTGCCGTCGAGGTCCGTGGCGATCAGCCGGGGAGGAACGGTGGAGGCCGGGATCTCGGGCCGTCGAGTCGCTGAGGTCACCCCGCCATTCTCCCGCATATGCGCGCACGGGCGTGCGGCGGTCCGCACAGGTGAGTGGTTACCGTCCTCACCTGCGCGGTCGCACACCGCGTTTCCCGGTCGGTCGACCGGGTTTCTCCGCCCGGCCGACCGTGCTCTCGGCTCAGCCCGCGGGGCCCTGCGCCGAGTCGGCGGCGCGCTCAGCCGAGTTGGGCGGTGGCTTCCATGGCGATGTGCTCGAAGACCTTCTCGTCCGCGGCGAAGTCCGAGTCGGGGATGGGCCAGTGGATCACGATGTCGGTGAAGCCGAGCTCCGCGTGGCGGCCCGCGAAGTCGACAAACGCATCGAGGGACTCCAGCGGACGGCCACGGTCCGGGGTAAAGCCGGTGAGGAGGATCTTGTCGAGTTCCTTCGTGTCGCGGCCGATCGCGGCGCATGCGTCGGCCAGCTTCTCGGCCTGTCCACGAATGGCTTGAATCGACTGTTCAGGAGTCCCCGTTTCGTACAGCCGGGGGTCGCCGGTGGTCACCCACGCCTGTCCGTACTGCGCGGCGAGTTTCAGTCCGCGCGGTCCGGTGGCGGCCACCGCGAAGGGCAGCCGGGGGCGCTGGACGCAGCCGGGGATGTTGCGGGCCTCGTGCGCCGAGTAGAAGTCACCGCCGTAGGAGACGGAGTCCTCGGTGAGCAGGCGGTCGAGCAGCGGGACGAACTCGCCGAGGCGGTCGGCGCGCTCGCGCGGCGTCCAGGGCTCCTGGCCGAGCGCGGTGGCGTCGAAGCCGGTGCCGCCCGCGCCGACGCCCAGGGTGATCCGGCCGCCGGAGATGTCGTCGAGGGAGATCAGGTCCTTGGCGAGGGTCACGGGATGCCGGAAGTTCGGCGAGGTCACGAGGGTGCCGAGGCGCAGGTGGTCGGTGACGGCGGCCGCGGCGGTCAGGGTCGGCACGGCGCCGAACCACGGCCCGTCCCGGAAGGTCCGCCACGACAGGTGGTCGTAGGTGAACGCGGTGTGGAAGCCGAGCTGCTCGGCACGCTGCCAGGTGGAACGACCGCCCTCGTGCCAGCGGACGTACGGCAGGATCACGGTGCTCAGACGCAGACTCATGCCACTGAGCCTAAGCGGCGGCGGGGGGTGCTGCCGCGCCGTGCCCCGGTGCGGGGCCACGCCCGCGCCGCGCAGCGGTGTCGCGGCGGCCGGTCAGCGCGGATCGGGAAAGCGCAGGTAGCGCGGGGGTACGGCCTCGGTGAGCCAGACGCCGTTCGCGCTGACGTGGAAGACGTGGCCGTCACGGTGCATGGCGCCGGTGTCGACGGACAGGACGACGGGGCGGCCGCGGCGGGCGCCGACGCGGGTGGCGGTCTCGCGGTCCGGGGAGAGGTGCACGGCATGCCGGTTCATGGGGAGCAGGCCCTCGGCGCGGATCGCGTCGAGGCTGCGGGGCACCGTGCCGTGGTAGAGGTACGCGGGCGGGGTGGCCGGGGGCAGGCCGAGGTCGATGTCGACGGAGTGGCCCTGGCTGGCGCGGATCCGGGCGCCTTCGACGGCGAAACGCTGCTTGTCGTTCGCGGTGACCACGTGGTCGAGCTCGGCGCGCGTGAAGCGGAACCCGTGCGCGGCGGCCGCGGCGATCAGTGTGTCGATCTCGACCCAGCCGCCCTCGTCGAGCGCGAGCCCGATGCGCTCGGGCTGATGTCGCAGATGCTTCGAGAGGTACTTCGACACCTTTACGGTGCGTCTTTCATCCATCTCCTCAGAGTGCCTGGAGAGACGCTGCTCACGCATTTGATTTTGGAGCGAAGGTTTGATCCACAGCCAAGTGTGGTTATCCACAGGGGAATTGGCGATTCTGTGGACAACTGATCTGCAGATTAGGGCGGTTCGTCAAGTTTGTTCGTTTTAGAGTGATTTGAAGCGAGCTGGTCCAAGGTCCTGGCCTGCACCTCCCGTTCGGCGGCCGCGGCGACGAACGCGGCGACACCCTCCGCGCCAACCAGGCTCTGCACAGCCCGCATTGTGGTGGCGGGGATCTCCAGTGTTCGCGTGTCCTCTCCATCCGGCTGGGCCGACTCCGCACCGAGGTGGCGGCGCAGGTGCCGGGTGGCGAACAACTGCATGGCCCGGGCGAGTTCGGCGTCCACCGTCTGCTGCGCCAGCGGGCGCAGACGTCGTACGAGGGAGGCCGCCTCGGCCGCTTCCGCGTCGGTCGGCGAGTGCTCGCCCAGATAGCGCGCGAACACGTGCTCGGTCGTGAACTCCAGGAAACGCGAGGCGATGTGCTCGACCTGCCCCCTCAACTCCCGCAGATGGCCCGCGATCGCGGACAGCGGGACCCCGGCCTCGTGCAACTCGACGGCCACGGACAGCTCTTGGGGACTGGGCACCACGTACGCGTCGGTCCGGTCCGCGACGCGCTCCAGCACGCCGAGCTCCACGGCGTCGGCCACGGCCGCGTCGTCCGGGTTGCCGCCGAACAACTCGTCCAGCTCGGCGCGCGAGATGCGGACGGCCTTCTCGTCGGTCCACGGCCCGTGGATCTCCGCGACCAGGCCGAGGATCCCGCCGAGGCCCCGGCCCGCGTCCCAGGCTTCCAGGAGTTCCTTGATGGAGGCCAGCGTGTAGCCGCGGTCGAGGAGGTCGGCGATCTGTCGCAGCCGGGCCAGATGCGCGTCCGCGTACACGTTGGCGCGGCCGCGCCGCTCGGGGCGGGGGAGCAACCCGCGGTCCTGGTAGGCGCGGATCGTGCGGACCGTGGCGCCGCTGCGGTGCGCCAGATCCTCGATCCGGTACGCGCCGCCGGCCGACTCGTCGTTCATCCGCTGCCCGCCCTTCCCCGCCCTGCCGTGCCGTTTCGAGGCGCCCGAAGGTGTCACGCGATGGCCGTGCGTCCGATCGCCCCCGCCGCGGTCCGCGCCGCCGGAGACTGCGCCAGATACGCGACGGCCCTGCGCAGCGAGCCCTCCTGCGAGGGATGGTACGACCGCCGCAGATACCGGGGCATGGCCGCGCCGAGCTCCCTCCAGGTGGGCAACAACCCTTTTCGTACGGCTCTGTTGTGGGCGGCCAGTGAGTAGCGCAGGCGCCCGGCGAGCTTCGGATCGTGCCGTATGAGATGGGCGGCGCCCCACGCCCACAGGTAGAACAGCACCGGCGCGGTGACCGCCATGCCCGCCACCCGGCGCGCGTACCGGGGCAGGCCTTCGCCGCCGCAGTGCTGGTACATGTCGAAGGCGACCGCGCGGTGTTCGACCTCCTCGGCGCCGTGCCAGCGCAGCAGATCGAGCATGACCTCGTCGCAGCCGGCGCGGTCGAGCGCCTCGGCGGCCAGCACCCAGTCGCCGAGGACCGCCGTGAACTGCTCGATAGCGGCGACCACCGCGAGCCGGAAGCGCAGCCACTCCGGAGCCGGTATCGGAAACCCCGCAGGAGGCTTCTCGCCGAGCAGCTTCTCGAAGAGGAAGTCGACGTACTTCGTGAAGTCCGTGGTGTCCAGGTGCTGCGCCGCCAGGTGGTCGAGGACGTAGGAGTGCTGCACGCTGTGCGTGGCCTCCTGCCCCATGAAACCCTTGACGTCCGCGAGGAGTTCGGGGTCCGTGACCAGCGGCAGCCCCTCCTTGAAGACCTTCACGAACCACCGCTCGCCCGCCGGCAGCAGCAGATGCAGCACGTTGATGACATGGGTGGCGGTGGGCTCGCCCGGGATCCAGTGCAGCGGGGTCCGCTCCCAGTCGAAGGAGACCCGGCGCGGGGCGATCGTGTGGTGGTCGTCGCTCACAGCGGCGGCTCCATCCGGGCGATCGCGCGCAGCGTCCCGGGCGCGAAGCGGGACATGAGACGGGCGCCGCGCGCCTCCGGGGTGACCGGCACGACCGCCTGGTTGCGGACGACGGCGCGCAGGATCGCGTCGGCGACCTTCTCCGGCGGGTAGTTGCGCAGCCCGTACAGCTTGGCGGACTTCTTCTGGCGCCGCTTCTCCTCGTCGGCGTCGACCCCTGCGAAGTGCGCGGTCGAGGTGATGTTGGTGTTCACGAAGCCGGGGCAGATCGCCGAGACACCGATGCCCTGGCCGGCCAGCTCCGCGCGCAGGCACTCGCTGAGCATCAGCACCGCCGCCTTGGAGGTGCTGTACGCGGGAAGCGCCTTGGAGGGCTGGTACGCCGCCGCCGATGCCGTGTTGACGATGTGGCCGCCCTGACCGCGCTCTGCCATCTGCTTGCCGAAGAGACGGCAACCGTGGATCACGCCCCACAGGTTGACGTCGAGGACCTTCTTCCAGTCCTGCGCGGTGGTGTCGAAGAAGGACCCGGACAGGCCGATCCCGGCGTTGTTCACCAGCACGTCCACCACGCCGTACTCGGCGGCGACCTTCTCGGCCAGCTCCTCCATGGCCTGCTCGTCGGAGACGTCGACGGTCTCCGCCCAGGCCTCCGGGGAGCCGATCAGCCGTGCCAGCTCGGCCGTGCGGGCCGCACCCTCCGCGTCGCGGTCCACGGCGACCACGCGCGCGCCGGCCTCGGCGAACGCGAAGGCGGTGGCCCGCCCGATGCCGCTGCCCGCGCCGGTGACCAGCACGAGCTGCCCGCCGAACCGGTCGGCGTACTTGCCGCTCACCGTCGGCAGCGGCCTGCGGCCCTCGTTGGCGTGCACGAACTCCGTGATCCAGGCCGCCAGTTGGTCGGGGCGGGTACGCGGGATCCAGTGCTTGGCCGGGAGCGTGCGGCGAACCAGCTGCGGGACCCACTCCTCCAGGCCGTCGTAGAGCCGCTCGGAAAGGAAGGCGTCGCCGAGGGGCGTGATGAGCTGCACGGGCGCGTGGGCGTACGCGTCGGCGCGCGGTTGGCTCAGGCGCGCCCTGACGTTGTCGCGGTACAGCCAGGCGCCGTGCGCGGCGTCCGAGGCCAGCGACCGCGTCGGGTAGTCGCCCGCGGGCACCTTCTCGACGCGCTCCAGGATCTTCGGCCAGCGCTTGCCGAGGGGGCCGCGCCAGGCCAGCTCGGGCAGCGCGGGCGTGTGCAGTAGGTACACGTACCAGGACTTGGCGCCCTGGCCGAGGAGCTGACCGATCCTGCGCGGAGTGGGCCGCTTCACGCGCTCCTTGATCCAGTGGCCGAAATGGTCGAGGGACGGTCCGGACATCGAGGTGAAGGACGCGATCCGGCCCTCGGTGCGCTCGACAGTGACGAACTCCCACGACTGCACCGAACCCCAGTCGTGGCCCACCAGATGCACCGACCGGTCCGGGCTGACCGCATCCGCGACCGCCAGGAAGTCGTCCGTCAGCTTCTCCAGCGTGAAGCCGCCGCGCAGCGGTTGCGGCGCCGTGGACCTGCCGTGCCCACGCACGTCGTACAGCACGACATGGAAGTGCTCGGCGAGGCGCGCTGCGACCTCGGACCACACTTCCTTGCTGTCCGGATAACCGTGCACGAGCACCACGGTGGGCTGTGTGTCGTCGCCCAACTCGGCGACGGACAGCTCGACTCCGCCCGTCCGCACCCAGCGCTCGCGCGCCCCCGTGAGACTCACTTGTCCTCCGCCCAGCGCCGCACGTGCGGCAGATCGTCGTCCAGCCAGAAAGCGCTCTGCTCCGGGTCCCGGGAGTCGGTGACGACCAGGAGCTCCTCGAACTTCGCGCCCGTACCCCGGAATCCGAGATGCGGCTCGACCGCCCACAGCCCCGGCCGGGGCGGATGGTCGGAGAACCTGTACGGCGACCACAGCGGCGACCAGCCGTCGCGGTGCCCGTGGACCGCGTCGCTCGCCAGCCCCTTGAGGGACTGCGTGCCGAACCCGAACAGATGCGGCGACCAGGAACGCTCCTTGACCCGGCCGACCTTGTGGGCGATCACCCCGAAGGGGTAGGCGCGATGCCGGTTCGCATAGCCCTGGCGGACCATGAGCCGGTCCACGTCCTCGTAGATCTCCCGCAGCGGGCGCCGCTCGCGCACCTCGCGCAGGAGCAGCTCGCGGTGCGCCTCCAGGTCGGCGAGCAGTCTGTCCTGCACGGGGTTGATGCCCAGCGAGCCGGAGTAGCCGATGTCCGCCGTGTATCCCCTGTGGACCGGCGCCATGTCCAGGATGAACGGCATCCCGGGCTCCAGCCGCCGGTCGGTGGGAAAGAACTGCAGCGGTATCCGGAAGTTCACGAACGCCGTGCGGTCACCGAACCAGGCGAACGGCAGGTGGAACCAGTCCCGCACCCCGCGCTCACGCAGCCACACGCGCTGCATGCGCGCCGCCTCGCGCTCGGTCACGCCGGGCTTCAGCTGCGCCGCGACGGCCTCCGCACATTCGTACGCGAGGCGCTGCACTTCCCGGAACCCCCGCAGCTCCGTGGAGAGTTCACCTGCCACAGCAGTAGTCATGCCACCGTCCGTCCCATGTCCGTCCGTACCGTGCCCGTCGCCTGTCCGGCCGTACCCGGCGTGTGCGCTACGCGCCCGTAACTTGACACTGATGAATGTGACAATTGTTAGAGGCTGCGTCAATAGGCGTGCGGCTGCCTGTGGAAAACCCCGGGCGTGTTCGACCTGAGGGGGACCCCTACGGGCCCGTACGACTGGAGAGTGATGCCGATACAGCTCCACGGGTTGACGACTGCTGTGGCGTGCGCCACTAGCGTCGTGGACGTGACTGTGATCGCGACCGAAAGCCTGAGCAAGCGGTTCCCGAGGGTGACCGCTCTTGACCGGCTCTCCGTGGACGTCGGGCCCGGTGTGACCGGACTCGTCGGAGCCAATGGAGCCGGCAAGTCCACACTGATCAAGATTCTGCTGGGTCTGTCCCCCGCCACCGAGGGCCGTGCCGAAGTGCTCGGCCTCGACGTCGCCACCAGGGGTGGCGAGATCCGCGAGCGGGTCGGGTACATGCCGGAGCACGACTGCCTGCCGCCCGACGTCTCGGCGACCGAGTTCGTCGTGCACATGGCGCGGATGTCCGGGCTGCCCCCGGCCGCCGCCCGCGAGCGCACCGCGGACACCCTGCGCCACGTCGGCCTGTACGAGGAGCGCTACCGCCCCATCGGCGGCTACTCGACGGGCATGAAGCAGCGAGTCAAGCTCGCGCAGGCCCTCGTCCACGACCCCCAGGTCGTCTTCCTCGACGAGCCGACCAACGGCCTCGACCCCGTCGGCCGCGACGAGATGCTCGGCCTGATCCGCCGCGTGCACACCGACTTCGGCATCTCGGTCCTGGTCACCTCCCATCTCCTCGGCGAGCTGGAGCGGACCTGCGACCACGTCGTCGTCATCGACGGCGGCAAGCTTCTGCGCTCCAGCTCCACCACGGACTTCACGCAGTCCACGGCGACCCTCGCCCTAGAGGTCACCGACACCGACGAACACCCGGACGGCACCCGCGCGGTGCGTGAGGTGCTGCACGCGCGCGGGATCGAGACGCACGACGGCAGCGGACTGCCGGGCGCCGGCCACATCCTGCTGCTGACCGCGGAGGGCGAGGAGACGTACGACCTCGTCCGCGACGTCGTCGCCGACCTCGGCCTCGGCCTGGTCCGGATGGAACAGCGCAGGCACCACATCGCGGAGGTCTTCGCCGAGAGCGACGCACAACGAGCGCAGGACGAGCAGCGAAAGGAGGCGGTCGGCCATGGCGGTTGAGCAGCCCCTCACCCAGCGCGGTGACCAGACCCGGATCCACAACATCGGCTACCGCAACTACGACGGCCCCCGTCTCGGCCGCGCCTACGCCCGCCGCTCGCTGTACTCGCAGTCCCTGCGCGGCGCCTACGGCCTCGGCCGCTCGGTCAAGTCCAAGGTGCTGCCGATGCTGCTCTTCGTCGTGATGTGCGTGCCCGCGGCCATCATGGTCGCGGTCGCCGTCGCCACCAAGGCCAACGACCTGCCCCTCGACTACACGCGCTACGCGGTCGTCATGCAGGCCGTCATCAGCCTCTACGTCGCCTCGCAGGGACCCCAGTCCGTCTCGCGGGACCTGCGCTTCAAGACCGTGCCGCTGTACTTCTCGCGCCCCATCGAAACCGCCGACTACGTACGCGCCAAGTACGCGGCCCTCGCCTCGGCGCTGTTCGCCCTCACGGCCGCTCCCCTGCTCGTGCTCTACGTAGGGGCCCTCCTGGCCAAGCTCGACTTCTCGGACCAGACGAAGGGATTCGCCCAGGGGCTGGTCTCCGTGGCACTGCTCTCCCTGCTCTTCGCCGGCATCGGCCTGGTCATCTCGGCGATCACGCCCCGCCGCGGCTTCGGCATCGCGGCCGTCATCGCCGTCCTGACCATCTCCTACGGCGCCGTCTCCACCCTGCAGGCCATCGCGGACTCGCAGAACAGCACCACGGCCATCCCCTGGATCGGCCTGTTCTCACCCATCACGCTCATCGACGGGGTGCAGTCCGCCTTCCTCGGCGCGACCTCCGCCTACCCCGGAGCGGAAGGCCCCTCTTCCGGACAGGGCGTCGTCTTCCTCGTCGTCGTCCTGGGTCTCATCGCCGCCTGCTACGGCCTCCTGATGCGCCGCTACCGAAAGGTCGGACTGTGACCACGCTGAACATCGACCACGTCTCCCGCTGGTTCGGCAACGTGGTGGCCGTCAACGACATCACCATGACGATCGGCCCGGGCGTCACCGGCCTGCTCGGCCCGAACGGCGCCGGGAAGTCCACCCTCATCAACATGATGGGCGGCTTCCTCGCCCCCTCCACGGGTTCCGTCACGCTCGACGGCCGGCCGACCTGGCGCAACGAAGAGATCTACCGGCACATCGGCATCGTCCCCGAGCGCGAGGCGATGTACGACTTCCTCACCGGCCGCGAATTCGTCGTCGCCAACGCCGAGTTGCACGGCCTCGGCGACAAGGCCGCCCAGAAGGCGCTCGCCACGGTCGAGATGGAGTACGCGCAGGACCGCAAGATCTCCACGTACTCCAAGGGCATGCGGCAGCGCGTGAAAATGGCCTCCGCGCTCGTCCACGACCCGTCGCTGCTGCTGCTCGACGAGCCCTTCAACGGCATGGACCCGCGCCAGCGCATGCAGCTCATGGACCTGCTGCGGCGCATGGGCGACGAGGGACGCACCGTGCTGTTCTCGTCCCACATCCTCGAAGAGGTCGAGCAACTCGCCGCGCACATCGAGGTGATCGTCGCCGGACGGCACGCGGCGAGCGGTGACTTCCGGCGCATCCGCCGCCTGATGACCGACCGCCCGCACCGCTACCTGGTGCGCTCCAGCGACGACCGTGCCCTGGCCGCCGCGCTGATCGCCGACCCCTCGACATCCGGCATCGAGGTGGACCTCGCGGAGGGCGCGCTGCGCATCCAGGCGGTCGACTTCGGCCGGTTCACGGTTCTGCTGCCCCGGGTCGCCAAGGACCACGGCATCCGACTGCTGACGGTCTCGCCGTCCGACGAGTCGCTCGAATCCGTCTTCTCGTATCTCGTCGCGGCGTAGGAGGCCGAACATGTACGACCCCACAGTCGCCCGACTCACCTACCGAGGCCTGCTCGGCCGCCGCCGGGCCCTCATCCTGGGCGCCCTGCCCGTCCTGCTGATCGTGATCGCCTCGGTGGTGCGCCTGCTGACCGGCGCCGACGACCAGGTCGCCTCCGACGTCCTCGGCGGCTTCGCGCTCGCCACGATGGTGCCGATCATCGGCGTCATCGCGGGCACCGGCGCGATCGGGCCCGAGATCGACGACGGCTCGGTGGTGTACCTGCTCGCCAAGCCCCTGAAGCGGCCCACGATCATCTTCACCAAGCTGATCGTCGCGGTCGCCGTCACCATGGCGTTCTCCGCGGTGCCGACCTTCATCGCCGGCATGATTCTCAACGGCAACGGCCAGCAGATCGCCGTCGCCTACACCGTGGCCGCCCTGGTCGCCTCGATCGCGTACGCGGCGATGTTCCTGCTCCTGGGAACCGTGACCCGGCACGCGGTGGTCTTCGGACTCGTCTACGCACTGGTCTGGGAAGCCCTCTTCGGGTCGCTGGTCTCCGGAGCACGCACCCTCAGCGTCCAGCAGTGGGCGCTCGCCGTGGCCCACAAGGTCACCGGCGGAGACCTCGTCACCTCGGAGGTGGGCCTGCCGACGGCGACGATACTGCTCGTCGTGGTCACCGTCCTCGCCACCTGGTACGCGGGGCAGAAACTGCGGACGCTGACCCTGGCCGGCGAGGAGTGAAACAGGGCTCCAGGCGCGCGTGCCCGCTGTCACCCGGTACGCGCGCGTGGAGCTGGATTTCTTGACATCGGCTTCACCTGGCTCCGGTCACACTGGGCCGAGGGGATGCGCGGCTAGGAGGCAGCGGGGATGGCGGTCGAGGAACCGAAGAGCGAAGGACAGGCGGAGTCCGGGGACGTCTGGGACGACGTCGTACTGGACGAGAACTTCATACGGTCCGCGGAGACGTCCGAGCCCTCCGCCCGCGCCCGCATGCTCGCCGCCCGCTGGCGCGACGGGGGACCCGACCCCGAGCCGTGGCGCTCCGACGAGCCGCCCGCGGGCTGGTTCTTCAGCAAGGGGCGCCGGCGCAGATGGCGCCGGCGTTAGTCGCCCTCCGGGCGCCGTTCATCGTGGCTTGTCACGGTTTATTCGGTGGCGCCCAACTCGGCGTACGGGCACAGTAGTTCTGTCCACGCCGCCGGTTCGGCAGGCGCCACCCGCTGGGAGAGGAGCGCGACGATGCCCATCAGAAGCAGTACGTCGAGCTCCCGACAGGGCAGCTCGCGACGGACCCCGGAGTAGTTACGCCTCCGGCGGGTCCGTTCCGCACAGAGAGTTGCCCGGGGCGGTCGCTTCGAGCGCGCGTTCTTCGCGCGGACCGCCCACCCGGAGGATTGGCCGAGAGGTAAGGCACTGGCCCGCTAAGCCATGATCGGGGACTTCCCCGCGCGCGTTCGATCCGCGCATCCTCCGCACCACGTCTGCGCCCGAAGGGCACAGCAACCAGCAGCGGACCCGTCCGGCCGGACAGGCCCACCCCCTAGCCGAGCAACCGCTCCAGCACCACCGCGATGCCGTCCTCGTCGTTCGAGGACGTCACCTCGTGCGCGACTGCCTTGAGGTCGTCGTGGGCGCCCGCCATCGCCACTCCGTGCGCCGACCAGGCGAACATCGGGATGTCGTTGGGCATGTCGCCGAAGGCGATGGTGTCCGCGCCCTTCACGCCCAGACGGCGGGCCGCCAGGGACAGTCCCGTCGCCTTGGAGAGGCCGAGGGGGAGCAGCTCCACGATGCCCGCGCCCGCCATGGCCACGCCGACGAAGCCGCCCGCGGCCCTGAGGGCCGCCTCGGCCAGTTCGTCGTCGGACAGCTCGGGATGCTGTATGTAGATCTTGTTCAGCGGGGCGGTCCACAGGTCGGACGCGTCCGTGAACGGCGTCGACGGGAGCGAGCCGGTGACCGCGTATCCCGGCCCCACCAGCACCTCGCCGTCCAGGCCGTCACGGCTCGCCGCCAGATACAGCGGACCGACCTCCGCCTCGATCTTGGCCAGCGCCACCCCCGCCAGCTGACGGTCCAGGGTCACCGACGTCAGCAGCCGGTGCGCCCCGGCGTCGTACACCTGCGCGCCCTGAGCACAGACCGCGATGCCCTCGTAGCCGAGGTCGTCGAGGATGTGGCGGGTCCAGGGGGCCGCGCGCCCGGTGACGACGATGTGCGCGGCGCCCGCCGCGGTGGCCGCGGCGAGCGCCTCACGCGTGCGCTGCGAGACCTTGTCGTCGGAGCGCAGCAGCGTTCCGTCGAGGTCGGTCGCGACGAGCTTGTAAGGGAAGGGAGCGGGGCTGCTCACTTGGCCACGGGCTCCAGGATCTCTCGTCCCCCGAGATACGGACGCAGCACCTCGGGCACCCGCACGGAGCCGTCGGCCTGCTGGTGGTTCTCCAGGATCGCGACAATCGTGCGCGGTACGGCGCACAGCGTGCCGTTGAGCGTCGCGAGCGGCTGGACCTTCTTGCCGTCGCGCATCCGCACGGAGAGCCGACGGGCCTGGAAGCCGTCGCAGTTCGAGGCGGAGGTCAGCTCGCGGTACTTGCCCTGGGTCGGGATCCACGCCTCGCAGTCGTACTTGCGGGAGGCCGACGCGCCGAGGTCGCCCGAGGCCACGTCGATGACCTGGAAGGGCAGCTCCAGGCCGGTCAGCCACTGCTTCTCCCAGTCCAGGAGCCGCTTGTGCTCGTTCTCCGCGTCCGCGGGGTCGACGTAAGAGAACATCTCGACCTTGTCGAACTGGTGCACGCGGAAGATGCCGCGGGTGTCCTTGCCGTACGTGCCGGCCTCGCGGCGGAAGCACGGCGAGAAGCCGGCGTAGCGCATCGGGAGCTTGTCGGCGTCGAGGATCTCGTCCATGTGGTACGCGGCGAGGGGGACCTCGGAGGTGCCGACCAGGTAGTAGTCGTCCTTCTCCAGGTGGTACACGTTCTCCGCGGCCTGGCCGAGGAAGCCGGTGCCCTCCATGGCGCGCGGGCGGACCAGCGCGGGGGTCAGCATCGGCGTGAAGCCGGCCTCGGTGGCCTGCGCGATCGCCGCGTTGACGAGGGCGAGCTCCAGGAGCGCGCCGACGCCCGTCAGGTAGTAGAAGCGCGAGCCCGACACCTTGGCGCCGCGCTCGACGTCGATGGCGCCGAGCGCCTCGCCGAGCTCCAGGTGATCCTTGGGCTCGAAGCCCTCGGCACCGAAGTCGCGGATGGTGCCGTGCGTCTCCAGGACGACGAAGTCCTCCTCGCCGCCGACCGGGACGTCGGGGTGGATGAGGTTGCCGAGCTGGAGCAGGAGGCGCTTGGTCTCCTCGTCGGCCTCGCCCTGCGCGGCGTCGGCCGCCTTGACGTCGGCGGCCAGCCGGCCCGCCTTCTTCAGCAGCTCGGCCTTCTCGTCGCCGGAGGCCTTGGGGATCAGCTTGCCGAGCGCTTTCTGCTCGGAACGGAGCTCGTCGAAGCGGACGCCGGACGACCTGCGCCGCTCGTCGGCGGAGAGGAGGGAGTCGACGAGGGCGACGTCCTCTCCACGGGCGCGCTGGGAGGCGCGAACACGGTCGGGGTCCTCACGGAGCAGGCGAAGGTCAATCACCCCTCAAGGCTACCGGTGTGCGGTTCGGGCTCACGACTCGATATTGCAGTACGCCGCTTCCTGTGTCGTTTTGACCGAAATGCCAGACTTGGGTAATCGAGTCAAGGGAAAAGGGGGGTAACCCCTGAAAGGGGGCGGATGGGCAGTTCCGGTTGACTCGATTTCCTTGCGGGAAGCGGGACTTGGGGGCGCGTTGTCCACAGGAATCCACACCTCGGGTGAGTTATCCACAGGCTGTGCGGAAGATCTGTGGACGTCGGAATTGATCATTCCGAAAGCCGCATGCGGGGCGAAGAATTCCCGGATCAAACCATCTCTACACCCACGTTCGAGTGGAAATAGGTCGCCCCAAAGGATTGATCGATGGAAAAGAGTGGACGAGGGGTGACCTGCGGGGTTGTGGAGGAACTTGGGGGCCGTAGACCGATTTGTCGACGATGTAGTGCTTCGTTGTCGACTTGTCCCCAGGTCGAGAAGCAGCCCTGTGGATAACTTCTGTGGACAGTGAAAATCTGCAGGTAGGACTGGTGGTCCGGACCTGTGGAGGGTTGTGGAAGAGGAAAGAGCAGGGCCGAGTGAAGCCCCGCCGAGAGCGCAGGCCCCGCCCGCAGACGCGACGGACCGCTAGAAGCGGCCGTCCTGGCAGCGCGCCACCCAGTCCGCCGCCGCCATGAACTCGTCGTCCGAGGTCCCCGGCAGCGCGGCGCCGGCGTCCTCCACCCCGATGTCCGCGCGCGGATACGACCCTAGGAAGCGCACCTGGAGGCAGATCCGCTTCAGCCCCATCAGGGTCTCGGCCACCCGTCTGTCGGAGATGTGGCCCTCGGCGTCGATGCAGAAGCAGTAGTTGCCGATGCCCGCGCCCGTCGGGCGGGACTGCAGCAGCATCAGGTTGACGCCCCGGGTGGCGAACTCGTCCAGCAGGTCGCGCAGCCCACCGGGGTGGTCGTCGCGCTGCCACAGGACGATGGACGTCTTGTCGGTGCCCGTCGGCGCCGCGGGCCGGGCCGGCCTGCCGACCAGCACGAAGCGCGTCTGCGCGTTCTCCGCGTCATGGATCCCGGTCTCCAGCGGCACCAGGCCGTAGCGGGCCGCCGCGAACTCGCCGGCGAAGGCGGCGTCGTACCTGCCCTCCTGGACCAGGCGCGCGCCGTCCGCGTTGGAGGCCGCGGACTCCCAGATCACCTGCGGGAGGTTTGTCTTCATCCAGTTGCGCACCTGCGGCTGGGCGGCGGGATGCGCGGTCACCGTCTTGATCTCCGACAGCTTCGTGCCGGGCCTGACCAGCAGCGCGAAGGTGATCGAGAGAAGCACCTCGCGGTAGATCATCAGTGGTGTGCCGGCGACCAGCTCGTCGAGCGTGGTGGTGATGCCGCCCTCCACCGAGTTCTCGATGGGCACGAACGCGGCCTCGGCCTCGCCGCTGCGCACGGCGTCGAGCGCGGCGGGCACCGACACCATCGGGACCAGCTCGCGGGTGGCAGCCTCCGGAAGCGTGCGCAGGGCGACTTCGGTGAAGGTGCCTTCGGGACCGAGATACGCGTAACTGGCGGGCATGTCCTCACCCTAATGGGCCTGGCGCGACACGGCTCGTGCCTGTGGAAACCGCCGCCTGGAGGAGTGACCGTCACCCCTCCAGCAGCCGCTGCCCCACGTACTCCCCCTGCGCCGCCCCGCCCGGCACCGCGAACAGGCCGCTCGACTCGTGCCGGATGAACCGCGACAGGGCGTCGCCCCGGTCGAGCTTGCGCTGCACCGGGACGAAGCCGCGTACCGGATCCGCCTGCCAGCAGACGAAGAGCAGTCCCGCGTCGGGCACGCCGTCCGCGTCGATGCCGTCGTGGAAGGAGAAGGGGCGGCGCAGCATCGCCGCGCCCCCGTTCTGGTCGGGCCGGGTGATCCGTGAGTGCGCGTCGATGGGGACGATCAGTTTGTTGTCGGCGCCGGTCTTCTCCAGGTCCATCGGGGTCGTCTCGGTGCCGCCGGACAACGGCGCCCCGTCGGACTTCTTCCGCCCGATGACGTCCTCCTGGGCCTTGCCCGAGAGCTTCTCCCAGTCGTCGAGGAGCATGCGGATCCGGCGTACGACGGCGTACGAGCCGCCCGCCATCCACGCCGGGTCGGCCGAGCCCGAGGCGGGGACGAAGATGCGCCGGTCGAAGTCGGACTCGGACGGCTTGGGGTTGCGGGTGCCGTCGATCTGGCCCATCAGGTTGCGGGCCGTCATGGGCCGGGCGGTGGCGCCGGGCGAGCGGTTGAAGCCGTTCATCTGCCAGCGCACACGGGCGGCGCTGCCCGCGTCCTTCTGGATCGCGCGCAGGGCGTGGAAGGCGACGAGGCCGTCGTTGGCGCCGATCTGCACCCACAGGTTGCCGTTGCTGCGTGCCTTGTCGAGGTGGTCCGAGGAGAAGTCGGGCAGCGGGTCGAGAGCGACCGGACGCTTCTTCTCCAGTCCCGTACGCGCGAAGAAGCTGTGTCCGAAGCCGAAGGTGACGGTGAGGGAGGACGGTCCCGAGTCGCGGGCGACGTCGGTGTCGTCCTGACCGGCAGCCTCTCCCGCCATCAGCCGCTGGGTGGTCGCCGACCAGCGGCGCAGCAGCGCGGCCGCCTCCTTGCGGCCCGCGCCGGCGGCGAGGTCGAAGGCGACGAGGTGGCCGTGGGCCTGCAGGGCGTCGGTGATGCCGGGCTGATGTTTCCCGTGAAACATCACCTCGTCCGCGCCGAGCGAGGTGAGCGGGGCCGCCTTCTCGCCGGAGGGCGCCGACGCGTAGCCCGCGGCGCCGCCGATCGCCCCCAGCGCGAGGCCGGTGGCCCCGGCCGTGCCGAGCAGTCGCCGACGCGACACGCCTCCCTGGGGAGGGGTGTTTTCGGAAACGGTCGTCTTCGAAGAGGCCTCGGAGGAAACGCCTGTTTTCAGGGAGGCTTTCGGAGCCGCGGGAGTGACCTCCGGAGTGGACTGGTCAGCCATGGTCAGGTTCAGCCGATCTGCGCGTTCTTGGTGACGGTCGTCTGGTCGATGTCGGAGGTCCGCACGGTCACCGCGATCTCCCATTTGCCCGCGAGGGGGATCTGCACGCCGACTGCGGTCCAGTGCCCGGTGGCGATGCGGTCGGGGACCACGGACAGCGGGCCGATGTCCTTGGCGTCGAGGGTGAAGGCGACCTTCACCTCGGGGATGTCGAAGGCCCTGCCGTTGGGCCGGTCCACGAAGACCTGCATGTCGTTGCCGCCGACGCGGGCCGGGTCGAAGGTGAGGCGCACGGTGCCCTTGCCGTCCTCGCTGCCCGTGTCGAAGGGCAGCTTCAGGGACAGGGGTCCGGAGCGCTGCGAGGTGGCCGCGGTGGCCTGCTTGGCGGCCTCCTCCGTCCGGCCGGGCTCGGTGGACGTCAGCACGGTGGTGATGGCGAGCAGGACGACGGCGACGCCCGCCTCGGCGAGCACGGAGCGGCGCAGTCCCGAGCGCGCCGGGTCGGCGTCCCGGTCGCGCTTCTCGCGCGCGGTGTCCATGGCTGCCTGCTGCCTGGCGAGCTGGGCCGCGCGCCGGGAGTCCCCGGCCTCGGCGGAAACGGTGACCGGGTTCGTCCCGTGCTCGGCGACGGCGGTCCCCACGGCCCCCGAACCCCGCACTCCCTTCGCCTTCTTGGCCCCCTGCGCCTGCTGGGTCTCCTCAGCCTCGGAAAGCTCCGAGAGGCCCGAAACCCCCGTCAGCTGCGCAGTCCAGCGCCGCGAGATCCACGCGATGCCGACGAGTACGGCCACCAGGCCGACCTTGACGAGCAGCAGTTGCCCGTACGTCGTGTCGGTCAGCGCCGACCAGGAGCCGACCTGGCGCCAGGACTGGTAGATCCCGGTCGCGGCCAGCGCGGTGACGCTGCCGAACGCGACGCGCGAGAACCGCCGTACGGCCGCAGCGTCGATCTGTGCGTCGGCGGGCACCCGGTACAGCGTGACGAGCAGGGCCGCCAGGCCGCCCAGCCAGCCGGCGACGGCCAGCAGGTGCACGACGTCGACGGGCATGGCGACGCTCGGCTGGATGCCGGTCGAGGCGTGCTCGGCCATCGCCCAGGTCGCGGCCAGGCCCGCCGCGACGACGGTGCCGCCGATCGCGAGTCCGAAGGTGAGGTCCTTCTTCTCGGCGGTCCGGTCCGCTTGGTCGGTGCTGCCGTCCTCGTCGTCCGCGCCGCCTTCTTCGTTCTCCTCGCTTCGCACGTACGCCCCGAAGAGCACCGCGATGAACAGCGCGGCCGCGGCGAGCAGCAGCAGCCGTGAGACCAGCGCCGCGCCCGCCTTGGTCTGGAGCACCTGCCCGAGCAGGGTCACGTCGAAGATGTCGCCGACCTTGCCGGAGCCGACGTAGGAGCCGCGCAGGAGCAGCAGGCAGAGCGTGGCCGCGGTCAGCGCGAGCCATCCGGAGACGACGAGCCGCTGCACCGGACGGACGCCGGCGCCCCGCTGCCAGCAGGCCAGCACGAACGCGGCGCCGCCGACCATGAGGATGAAACCGGTGTAGGAGACGTAGCGCGCGAAGCCGTAGAGGCCGCCGACGACTCCGCCGCCCACTGCCCGGTCCGACAGCGCGACGGACGTCTGCGAGGGTGCGCCGATGGAGAAGGTGAAGGCGCCCGACACGGGATGGCTGTCCGCCGAGACGACCTGGTAGGTGACGGTGAACGTGCCGTCCGGCAGGCCTGTGCGCAGCTTCATGCCGTACGTGGTCCCGCCCTCGGACGACGTCTTGCCGGTGTCGACGCGCTTGCCCTTGGGGTCGAGCACCTGCAGCGAGCCGTCGGACAGCGCGACCTTCTCGGAGAAGGTGAGCGAGACCTGGGCGGGCGCCTTGTCGACCACCGCTCCCTGCTGGGGGTCGCTGCCGGTCAGTGCGGCGTGCGCGGAGGCCGGCGCGGCGCCGGCCATGAGCACGCCGATGACGGCGAGGACGAGCAGCACCAGCGTGCGTATCCGCGGGGCGCTGCGTGCGGTGCCCCGGGAACCTGCGGGTGAGGCGGAACGGGGAGCGATGGTCGGCGTCACGGTGATCCCTACCTCAGTGCCCGGTCTTCGGGTTGTACGTCGCTGCCTTCACCGGCAGGGACACCTCGACCGTGCCGGACTTGGCGAAGTGCAGTTCCACGGACACCTTCTCGCCCTGCTTCGGCTTGTGCGTGAGCTTTTCGAACATGACGTGGTTGCCGCCGCTGGCGAAGTCGAGCGCGCCGTCGGCGGGCACGGCGAAGGACTTCTCCTCCTCCATCGCGCCGCCCTTGGTGGAGTGCAGCGTGACGTCGTCCGAGAGGTCGCTGGTGACCTTGGTGAGCGTGTCGGCGCCGCCGGAGTTGGTGACGGTGAAGAAGCCGGCCGCCATGGTGGCCATGGTGGGGGCCGGCATGTAGGCGCCGGTGACCTTCAGACGGGGCTTCATGGAAGCGGCGGAGCCCGACGCGTCGTCGTCCGAGCTGCCGCAGCCCGCCAGAACGAGCGCCGCGGCCACGACCGCGACGGGGCCCGTCAGATGCTTCGCACGTCCTGCGGGACGCCCCACATCACGTGTCGGGCGCCTCACGGGTTCTCCCCCTTGATGAGCTTGGGTAGGTCCTTGGTGTAGTCGTCCACGGTGGCGCTCTCGCCGTAGAGCACATAGCCCCCGTCGGTCTTCGGCGAGAACGCGATGACCTGGGTGCCGTGCACGGAGACGAGCTTGCCGTTCTTGTCCTTCGAGGTGGGCTCGATGGAGATGCCCATGGTGCGGGCGCCCGCCTGGATCGTGGCGAAGTCGCCGGTCAGACCGACCATGTCGGAGTCGATGCCCTTGAGCCACTTGCCGAGCGCGGCGGGGGTGTCGCGGTCCGGGTCGGTGGTCACGAACACGATCCGGAGCTTCGCCTGCTCCGCCTTGGACAGCTGCTTCTTGGCGACGGCGAGGTTGTTCATCGTCAGCGGGCAGACGTCGGGGCAGTGGGTGTAGCCGAAGTAGACCAGCGTCGGCCTGCCCTTGGTCTGCGCGCGCAGGTCGTACTTCTTGCCGTGCGTGTCGGTCAGGACGAGGTCCGGCTTCTCGAACGGCTTGTCGAGCACCGTGGCGGCCTTGTCCGAACCGGCCTCCGCGGACACGGTGGCGACGGCGTTGTCACTGCTGTCGCTGCCGCATGCGGTCAGTGTCAGAGCGGCGGCGGCGAGCAGGACGGCCGCGGCATACGTCTTCTTGCGCATAGAAAAATGTCCCAGATGTGAGGGCCCCGGTGTGCACCGGGGTCGTACGACCGCTGTGACGTGGCCGTACGACCCCACGGTGCACACCGCAGGAGTGCGTGAGCGTCAGGCGGTGGTGCGCCGACGGCCGGCCAGGACGCCGAACGCCACGCCCGCGACACCGACGACGATGCCCACGACGCCCAGGACGCGGGCGGTGGTGTCACTGCTGTCGGAGGAGGCGGCGGCCTCGGTGGTGTCCTTGGCGGCCTTGGCGTCGTCGGAGGTGTCCGAGGCGTCCTTGGCGGTGGCGGAGCCGTGGTGGTCGCCCTCGGACGCGTCGGAGAGCGCCAGTACGGGAGCCGGGTTCTCGGGCTCCTCCGCGCCTTCCTTCTGCGGCTCGATCCAGCGCACGACCTCCTTGTTGTCGTACGTCTGGATGGCCTTGAAGACGAGTTCGTCGGCGTTCTCCGGGAGGGCGCCGATGGAGAGCGGGAACTTCTGGAAGTAGCCCGGCTGGATGCCCTTGCCGGTTGCGGTCCAGGTGACCTTGGAGACCGCCTCGTCGATCTTCTCGCCGTGCAGTGTGAGCGGCTTGGCCAGTTTGGCCTTGGTGACCTTGACGCTCCAGCCGTCGATGGGCTGCGCCATCACGGAGGCGAGCGGGTGGTCGGCCGGGAAGTTCACCTCGAGCTTGCTGGTCGAGGCGTCGTCGCGCTCGTTCGGGACCTTGAAGTCGACGGTGGCGTACCCGCCCTTGGCGGCCGTGCCCTCCGGCTGCACGCTGACGTGCGCGAAGGCGGGGACGGACAGGACGAGGACGGCCGAGGCGGCGGCGGCACCGGCGGCGGCGATACGGGTTGCCTTCATGGCAGGAAACACTCCACTTTCAACGAGGGTCCAGGGAAAGGGCTGCGCATGCGCGCCGCAGGGCGCCGCCAGGGCGCTGTGGAGGACGGGCACGCGCGCGTGCCGCACGGCTGCGGCCGGCCCCTTCCGCGGACGAGCGGAGTGGAGTGGTGCGCCGTGTCAGGCAGCGAGGACGATCGCGGTGGAGGAGGGCGGCCCGCGCCGGACCACTGTGTGCTGAAGTGCCCTGGTACGGAGCTTCGGTGAGGTGAGGAGCGCGGTGCGCGGCGTGCGCGGTGCGGGGCAGGGCGTACCGGGAAGACCCGCGCGCAGGGCGCGTACCAGCGCGAGTGCCCCGCGCAGGGAGCGTACGAGCGCGCCCTCCGCGACGCCGTGCGCGGACAGCCGCATGAGCCGCAGCAGTGCCAAGTCCCCGCGGCGCAGCACCCATCCGGCGGCGACGGCCGCGAGAACGTGGCCGAGCAGCATCGACAGGGACGGCAGCACCGACATCGAGGAGCCGACGGCGGACGACACGGCGTCCCCGGAGTGCATCGACTGCGGGGATCCCGCGGGCGCCATCGACGGCATCGAGTGCGTCATGCCCGTGTCGAGCCGCGCGTCGGTGAGGATCTTCTGGGCCTGGGCGGGCGTGATGGCCGCCGCGGACGTGCCGCACACGATCCGTGCGGCCCGTGCGACCAGCGAGGCGTCCGCCATGGACAGCGAGCCGGTGGTCGTCGTCACGGTGTGCGGGCCGAGTCCGAAGAGCGTGTGCAGCGCGGTCTGGCCGACGGCGAGGACGGCCGCGATGCCCGGCAGCGAGCGTTCGCGTCCGGAGAGCGGGGCAGCCACCACGAAGACGGTGAGGAATCCCGCTGCCAGCGTCCACCAGGGAACCGTGGCGCAGGAGGCGATGCCATGGCCTGCCGCGGCCAGCACGACGCAGACCGCGGCGAACACCGCGGCCCGCAGAATCCGGAGATCGCTACCGGAGCGCGCCCTGCGCTGGTGGGGGGCAGTCATGGCGGGCTCATCATCGCACTGCGCTCATCCGCTCCCTACGGCAGGTCCACAAGGTGCCGTACATGCCGGAAGGTCATGTTCTGTGCGCAACCGGTCACGTGTCCGCCGGGGGGAGCCGCCAGCACATACAACGGCGCCTGTCGCGTGCGCATCCGCCGTATGGGCGGTATTACGGTAACCGGGCGATTGCGCGAGGGCGCGGGCGGCAATACGTAACGGTATGTCGAGCCGCGGCCGGGAGGCTGGAGCATGAGCATCTGGTGGTCACTCCATCTGCGGCGCGAGGCTGCGAGCGTTCCGCTCGCCAGGCGTCTTCTGCTCGGCACGATGGAGACCGCGGGCGTCGACCCGGACGTCTCCTACGACCTCTCCGTCGCGCTCAGCGAGGCCTGCGCCAACGCCGTCGAGCACGGCGGGGACACCGCACACGGACAGTGGTCCGAGGCCTATCGTGTCACCGCCTATCTCGACGGCGAGAAGTGCCGTATCGAGGTCACCGACTCCGGGCCGGGCTTCCCCGCGGGCCGCGCGCGCACCGCGATCCGGCAGGCCCGCAGTGATGCCGAGCACGGCCGGGGCCTGTGTCTGATCCAGGAGCTCGCCGACCATGTGCACATCGGCAACAAGCCGGGCCGCGGCGGTGCGGTGGTGAGCTTCGACAAGATCCTCAAGTGGAAGAAGGACCCCTCCTTGCTGACGGCGTAGCGGTGGGGCGGGCTCCGGACAGGGCGCTTTTGTGACAGTGGACTCCCAAAAGAGAGTCAACTAAATATTGACAGTGGACTCTCAGTTGGGGGTAACCTCGCATCAGGTTGCTCCCTTCAGGAGGTCCACATGTCCCTTCCCGCCCTCGCCCGGTCGCCGCGCCGCTGGCTCGCCCTCGCCGCCCTCACCCTGAGCGTGCTGATCGTCGGCCTCGACGGCACGATCATCAACGTCGCCCTGCCCACCCTCGCCGGTGATCTCCACGCGGACAGCGCGCAGTTGCAGTGGATCGGCGGCGGCTATCTGCTGACCCTGTCCGTGGCGATGCTCCCCGTCGGCCTGCTCGGCGACCGGTACGGCCACAAACGGCTGCTGCTCGGCGGCATCGGCCTCTTCGGGCTCGCCTCGCTCGGCGGCGCGCTCGCCGGGTCGCCCGCGACGGTCGTCGCGGCGCGGGCCGTGCTCGGCCTCGGCGCCGCCGCGATCATGCCGCTGTCCATGGCGATCCTGCCGCGCGTCTTCGCCAAGGACGAACTGCCCAAGGCCATCGCCGTCTGGACCGCCGCCACCGCCCTCGGCATGCCCATCGGCCCACTGGTCGGCGGCTGGCTGCTCGACCACTTCCACTGGAGCTCGGTGTTCCTGTTCAACGTGCCGGTCGCGGCCCTCGCCATGGTCGCCGGACTGTGGCTGCTGCCGAGCGACAGCAGGCGCGAGCACACCGTCCCCTTCGACGCCCCCGGCGCCGTACTGAGCGCCCTCGGCATCACCGCACTGGTGTACGGCACGATCCTGATCCCGCAGGACGGCTGGACCGACCCCGCCGTCCTGGGCGCACTCGCCGCCGCGGCCGGCCTCCTCACGGCGTTCGTCGTCCGCGAGCGCCGCGTCACGCACCCGCTCGTCGACCTGAAGCTGTTCACGGACCGCCGCTTCCTGTGGGGCACGCTGATCGCGGTCTTCGTGAACTTCGCCGTGATGGGCATCCTGTTCGTCGTCCCGCAGTACCTGCAGGCCGTCCTCGGCAACGACTCCTTCGCCACCGGCCTGCGCGTACTGCCCCTGATCGGCGGCCTCATGGCGGCCGCCACGGCGAGCGAGACGGTCGTACCCCGGCTCGGCGCCCGGGCCGTCATCACGTCCGGCATGCTCGTGCTCGCCGCGGGGGCCGCGCTCGGGGCCACCACGAGCGGCTCGGACGGCTACGGGTTCACCGCGCTCTGGCTCTCCCTCACCGGCCTCGGCTTCGGCCTCGCCGTCGTCCCCGCGACCAGCCTCGTCATGGGGTCCCTGCCGGCCGACCACGCCGGATCGGGGACGAGCCTGCTGGAGACCGTGCAGCAACTCGGCAGCGTCCTCGGGGTGGCGGGCCTCGGCAGCCTCCTCGGCTACGGCTACCTGGACCGGATCCGTACCGAAGGCCTCCCGGCCGGGGCGGCGGACGCGGCGCGGGACTCGGTCACCGGGGCGGACGCGGTCGCGCGGCAACTGCACGACGCGGGCCTCACCGCCTCCGCGCACGAGGCCTTCGTCCACGGCATGAACCTGGTCCTGGCAACCTGCGGGGCGATGTCCCTGGTCGCCGCCGTGCTGGCCGCACTCTTCCTGCCGGGCCGGTCCGCGGCCTCCGGTCGGTCCGAATCGCCCGCTGCCGCTTCCGGTCGGTCTGAATCGCCCGCTGCCGCTTCCGGTCGGTCCGACTCGCCCGCCGCCGCTGCTCTGCCCGATCCCTCCCGGGCAGTGGCCGGTGTCGCGCCGGAGCAAGCAGAATCGGTGGCATGACGACGCACGAGACCTCCGCCGCGCCCCTCGGTCTGAGGGAACGCAAGAAGCAGAAGACCCTTGAGCGCATCCGCCGTGAGGCCTACCGCCTCTTCGCCGAGCACGGGTACGAGGCGACGACGGTCGACCAGATCGCGGAGGCGGCGGAGATCTCGCCGAGCACGTTCTTCCGGTACTTCCCCACCAAGGAGGACGTGGTCGTCCAGGACGAGTACGACCCCGCGCTCGCCGAGGCGATCCGGGCCCGCCCGGCCGGTGAGCCGATCGTGGACGCGGTCCTGCACTCGCTGAAGGGTCCGCTGGGCCAGATGCTGGAGCAGGACCGCGAGGAACTGCTGCTGCGGACCCGGATCACCTTCTCCGACCCCGCGATCCGGGCCCGCTCCGTGGCCGAGCAGCAGCGCAGCGAGGACGCGATCGCCGCGATCATCGCCGAGCGCACCGGCCGCGACGCCGCCGACCTGGAGGTCAAGTGCGCGGCCGCGGCCATCATCGCCGTGTTCACGACGCTGGTACGGCACTGGGTGGACGGCGGCGGCACGGAGGACCTGGCGGCGCTCTACGAACGTCATCTGCCGCTGCTGTCGCGCGGGTTGGACTTCTAGGGGGTGTTTTGAAAGTCCCGCACAGCACCCAAGGCGCCCGGCACGCACCCTCGCCGCACCGGCCGAAGCTGCAAGTACGTCCAGTACGAGGGTCTTCGTCCGGCACCCCGAGGGCACGCACCGAACACCGCGGGCACCGCACAGGACCTTCAAAGCACCCCCTAGGCCCGCGCGTGCTTCAGGTTTCTCAGAATTCTCAGGTCAGTGACAGCCCCGACCCATGCCCTTGACGGGTGCCGTTCCTAATTTCGCGGTCATGACGGGAAACCACAAAGACACGCATCGAGCCACGCCCCCACGGGTACGCCGCCGAGCGGCGCGCCCGGTGACAGCGCGTCCGCGTCCTCGTAGGGCGCGCCCATGACCAGCCGCGAGGACGAGACGCTGGCGCAGGCCGCCGTGGACGCGCTGACACGGCAGTTGGAGCTGGCCCCCAAGCCCGGACTGCCCGACCCGCGCGATCTCGGCGCCCGAGCCGGCCGCCGGGACCACTGCTCCCTGCGCTGGTCGGCCATGGCGCTGGCGCCCGGCCTCGCGGCCATGGCGGCCGCCGCTCGCCGTATCGGCGCGCCCACGCCCGGACTCCGGATTGAGCTCGGCGCCATCGGCCGGTCCACCGAGCACTCGGTGGCCCTGGCGGGCGGCGGCCACCGCGGGGCCCTGTGGGTCCTCGGGTTCCTGGTCGCGGCGGCGGCACTCGACCCCCGCGCCACGGGGACCGACGTGACAGAGACCGCCAAGCGCATCGCCGCGCACCCCGACCGGCGCGCACCGCGGCGGTCCTCCCGCGGGTCGACCGTGTCGGCGAAGTACGGCGCGGCGGGCGCGCGAGGAGAAGCACGCGCCGGGTTCCCGCACGTACGCCGGGCGTTGGCCGCGCTCACCACGGCGCGTGCGGCGAGCGCGGGCGAGCCGGACGCCCGGCTCGACGCCCTCCTCACCGTCATGTCCACGCTTCAGGACACCGAGTTGCTGTACACGGCAGGCCCGCTCGGCCTGCGTCACGTCCAGGCCGGGGCCCGTACGGTCCTGGAAGCGGGCGGCAGCGCCACGCAGGAGGGCCGCGCGGCCCTCACCGCCTTCGACGACGACCTCCACACGCGCGCGTGGAGCCCCCGCGGCAGCGGAGCGCTGCTGGCGGGGGCCCTGTTCGTGGACGCGCTGCCGGTGGCGGTGGTCAGCACGCCGGCACGGGGTGCGTGACGGCCACCTCCGCGGCGGCCGTGACCCGGCGTCCGGCGGCCCACCGCGTCGCCGGTCCCATCGCGTACGAGGCCGTCAGCATCACCCCGCCCAGCAGCAGCCACCCGGCCGCGCCCCAGCCCACCAGCAGGGCCGTCAGGACCAGCGGGCCCATCGTCCGGGCCACGGTGACGCCGGTGCCGAAGAAGCCCTGGTACTCGCCCATGCGGTCGGCCGGCGCCAGGTCGAAGCCCAGCTGCCAGGAACCCGCCGACTGCAGCATCTCGGCGACGACCTGGAGCAGCGCGCCCGCCACCAGGATCCCGGCGGCCGTCCACGGCGACACCCCCGACGACAGGGCGAACACCGCGCACGAGGCCAGCATGACCAGGCCGGAGCGGCGGATCGCACGCGTGGCGGTCGCGAGGCCCGTGACCCCGCGGGCCATCCGCACCTGGAAGGCCATCACCGCACCGGTGTTGAGCACGAACAGGGCCGAGACCAGCCAGGTCGGCGCGTCCGTCCGCTCGGTGATCCACAGCGGGATGCCGAGGCTCAGCAGCGGCATCCGCAGCAGCAGCACGGTGTTGAGGAACGTGACGACGACGTACGGGCGGTCGTGCAGGACGCTCCTCCCGCGCTCCTGGGAGACGGCTTCCCGGGGTGCGGGCGCGGTGGCCACGGACGGCAGCCGCAGCAGCACCGCCGCGCAGAGCAGGAAGCTCACCGCGTCCAGCGCGAACACTCCGAGGTAGGCGGCCCGCGTCCCGGCGCGCAGCGCGAGTCCGCCGAGGCCCGCGCCCACCGCCAGACCGGCGTTGAGCGTCGACTGGAGGTGGGCCAGCAGCCCGGTGCGCTCCCCGGCCGGGATCAGCCCGGCGAGCAGTGCCTGCCGGGCCGCCGCGAGCCCGGACTGCGCCGACGCGTAGGCGCACGCCGCGAGCACGAACGGGACGAACCCGCGGACGATCAGGAAGGACGCCACCGCGGCCCCGGTCGCGAGCGCCAGCAGCACCGCCGTGCCACGCGGCCCGCGCCGGTCGGCCAGCCGCCCCAGCGGTACGCCCACCACGGAGCCCACGGCCCAGGCGACGGTCAGCCCGAGCCCCACGCGCGCGGGGGCCAGCCCGACCACATGCGTGAAGTACAGCGCGGAGGTCACGTAATAGGCCCCGTCCCCCACGGAGTTGGCCAGCTGCGCCCCGGCCAGGACCCGCTGCGGTCCGGCGGGCGGAACGAGGCGGCTCGCCTTGGCGGTGCCTGCGACACGTACGACGCGATTCGTCATGCCTCTGACGCTACGGTCCGGATGGACCCCTAAACAGCACCAATCTGCGCGCCATTTCTTGGCCCAATTCGCCGAGTGCGCTCACTCCCCGTCCAAGACCCGCCCCAACGCTTCCAAGGCCTCCGGGAAGGCGCGCTCCCGAGGCGTCCCGTATCCCACGACCAGGCCCTGGGGGCGGTCGTCGTCCGGGTTGTGCCAGTGGTCGCCGAGGCGGCCGATCGCGAGACCCTCCTGCTCGGCGCGGGCCAGGGTCTCGGCCTCGTTCGGCACGTCGACGAGGGCGTGCAGGCCCGCCGCGATTCCCTGGACGCGGCGGCGCGTGCCCAGGCGGTCGAGGAGCTGGTCGCGGCGGCGTCGGTAGCGGAGCCGACAGGCGCGGACGTGACGGTCGTAGGCATGGCTGGTGATCATTTCGGCCAGGGCCAACTGACCGATGGACTCGGTGTGGTGGTCGCTGTGCAGCTTCGCGTCGGCGACCGCGTCGACGAGGTGCGGTGGCAGCACCATCCAGCCGAGCCGCAGCGCGGGCCCGAGCGTCTTGGAGGCGGTGCCCAGGTACACCACCTGTCCCGGCGCCATGCCCTGGAGGGCGCCGACCGGCTGCCGGTCGTAGCGGAACTCCCCGTCGTAGTCGTCCTCGACGATCAGACCTCCACGCGCGCGTGCCCAGTCGGTGAGCGCCCGCCGCCGCTCGGGGTGCAGCGTGACGCCGGTCGGGTACTGATGGGCAGGTGTGACGACGACCGCGGCCTCCTCCGCCAGACCGTCGGCGCAGGCGCCCCGTTCGTCGACAGGGAGCGGCGCCACGGTGCCCCCGTTGTGCCGCACCACCTCCCGGTGGAACGGCAGACCCGGGTCCTCCATGGCGATCACCCCGCCGTCCAGCACGCGCGTGAGGAGGGCGAGCCCCTGCACGTACCCCGAAGTGATCACGATGTGCTCGGGCGGCGCGATGACGCCCCGCGCCCGCCCCAGATAGCCCGAGAGTGCCGTCCGCAGCTCGATCCGGCCGCGCGGGTCCCCGTAGTCGTACGCCAGGGAGGGCGCCGTCGCGATGGCGCGGCGCAGGGCGCGCAGCCAGGCGGCCGCCGGGAACGCGCCGACGTCCGGACTGCCGGGGCGCAGGTCGAAACGGGGTGCACGCGCGCGTGCACCCCCGCCCGGCGCCCCCGGCGAGGCAGCGGGCAGCAACGCGACCTCGGTGCCCGACCCCTGACGTGCCGTCAGATAACCCTCGGCGACCAGCTGGTCGTACGCCGCCTTCGCCGTGCCCCGCGAGATGCCCAGCTCGGCCGCGAGCCGCCGGGTCGCGGGCAGCCGGGTGCCCGGGGCGAGCCGCCCGTCGCGCACGGCGTCGCGCAGCGCCCGCTCCAGCCCCGCCCTGCGCCCTGCCGCCGCATCCGGCTCCAGATGCAGATCCACCCCGACACCGGACCAGAAGCCGTCCACGAAAAAGCCGCCCCCCTAGGCACCGCGCCCAAAAGGCACCTCTACAGGCACCCCAAAAACCCGGAAGGCCACCGCGGCCTCCCGGGCACACCAAGGGCCGGGTGCCTGTGAGGACACCCGGCCGTCAGTCTCGTATCAGCCCTCGCAGGGCACTATGTCAGCCCTTCAGGGCGGCCATCCATGCTTCGACCTCGTCCGAGCGGCGCGGCAGCCCGTCCGACAGGTTCCGGTTGCCGTCCGCGGTGACCAGGATGTCGTCCTCGATGCGGACGCCGATGCCGCGGTACTCCTCGGGCACCGTCAGGTCGTCCGCCTGGAAGTACAGCCCGGGCTCGACCGTGAGGACCACGCCCGGCTCCAGCGTGCCGTTGACGTAGTGCTCCGTGCGGGCGGCCGCGCAGTCGTGGACGTCCATGCCGAGCATGTGACCGGTGCCGTGCAGGGTCCAGCGGCGCTGCAGCCCGAGCTCCAGAACACGCTCGACCGGACCCTCCAGGAGCCCCCACTCGACGAGCCTCTCGGCCAGCACCTGCTGGGCGGCGTCGTGGAAGTCGCGGTAGCCGGCGCCCGGCTTCACGGCGGCGATACCGGCCTCCTGGGCGTCGTACACGGCGTCGTAGATCTTCTTCTGGATCTCCGTGTACGTGCCGTCGATCGGCAGCGTCCGGGTCACGTCCGCCGTGTACAGCGTGTGCGTCTCCACGCCCGCGTCCAGCAGCAGCAGGTCGCCGGAGCGCACCGGGCCGTCGTTGCGCACCCAGTGCAGCGTGCAGGCGTGCGCGCCCGCGGCGCAGATCGAGCCGTAGCCGATGTCGTTGCCCTCGACCCGCGCGCGCAGGAAGAAGGTGCCCTCGATGTAACGCTCGGAGGTGGCCTCCGCCTTGTCGAGGACCTTCACGACGTCCTCGAAGCCGCGCACGGTCGAGTCGACGGCCTTCTGCAGCTCACCGATCTCGAACTCGTCCTTGATCAGCCGCGCCTCGGAGAGGAAGACCCGCAGCTCCTCGTCGCGCTCCGCGGTGACCTTGTCCCTCAGCGCGGTCTCGACGCCGGCGTCGTAGCCGCGTACGACACGGACCGGACCGGTGGCCTCCGTCAGCTTCCCGGCCAGCTCGCGCACGTCCGAGGCGGGGATGCCGTACAGCTGTTCGGCCTCGCCGAGGGAGTGGCGGCGGCCGACCCACAGCTCGCCCTGGCCGGAGAGCCAGAACTCGCCGTTCTCACGGTCGGAGCGCGGCAGCAGGTAGATCGTCGCGTCATGACCGTCGGAGGTGGGTTCCAGGACGAGGACGCCGTCCTCCGTCTGGTTCCCCGTGAGGTACGCGTACTCGACCGACGCCCGGAAGGGGTACTCCGTGTCGTTCGAGCGGGTCTTCAGGTTGCCCGCGGGGACGACCAGGCGCTCGCCCGGGAAGCGCGCGGAGAGCGCGGCGCGGCGGCGCGCGGTGTGCCCGGCCTGCTCGACCGGCTCCAGACCGTGCAGCTCGGTGTCGGCCCAGCCGGACTTCATGCTCTCGGCCAGCTCGTCGGACACGCCCGGGTACAGGCCGTTCTTGCGCTGCTTGATGGGCTTTTCAGACTCTTCCGGGTTCTCCGGGGTCTCCGGGTTCTCCGGGGTGAGCTCGTCCGCCACGGTCATCCTCCTTGATACGGCACTGGACCCCATCCATCGTACGGTCGTACGGAAGGGGGCCCAGGGCCGGAAGACCTGTTACAGGCGGCTCGCCGGCCTCACTCGAAGCGCGCCGCCAGCAGCACCACGTCCTCCTCGCCGCCCGCCTTGTCCAGGCCGTCCGGCAGCACCGTGCGCAGCACGTGATCGGCGATCGCGTCAGGGTCGCCGCGCAGCGCCCTGGGGACGCCGGCCGCCGCCGCGTGCAGCCGGCTGAAGGCGCGGTCCATGGGGTCGCCGGTGCGGTGCAGCAGGCCGTCCGTGTACAGCAGCACGGTCTCGCCGGGCTCCGCGCACAGTTCGACGCTCGGCGCCTCCCAGCAGGCCAGCATGCCCAGCGGCGCCGATACGGAGGTCTCCACGAACTCCGTGCGCCGCTCGCCGATCACCAGCGGCGGGCTGTGTCCGGCGCCGGCCAAGGTGATTTTGCGCAGGGCGGGCTCGCAGTAGGCGAAGAGGGCGGTCGCGGACCGGGCGGGCTCGGTCAGCCGGAGCAGCAGCTCCAGGTCCGACAGGACGGCGACCGGGTCCTCGCCCTCCATCACGGCGTACGCCCGCAGGGAGGCTCTCAGCCGTCCCATCGCGGCGACCGCGCTGGGCCCCGCCCCGGTGACCGAGCCGACCGCGAGGCCGAGCGCGGCGTCGGGCAGCGGCAGCGCGTCGTACCAGTCGCCGCCGCCGCGCGGACCCGTGCGGTGCCGGGCGGCGAGCTGGACGCCGGCGACCCGGGGCAGCCGCGGGGGCAGCAGCTCCTCGGAGATGGTCGCCATGCACGCGCGCGTGCGCTCCAGTTCCACCAGCCGTGCCAGGTGCTCGGTCGCGTACCGGGCGTAGAGGCCGACGAGATGGCGCTGGCGCTCCACCGGTTCGGCGGGCTCGTCGTAGAGCCATACGGCCGCACCGAGGCGGCCCGCCGCCGGCGTGGACAGGGGGAGCGCGTAGCTCGCCGCGTAGCCGAGCCGGGCGGCCACCTCGCGGTGGCGGGGGTCGAGCCCGTCCTCGGCGAACAGGTCGGGCCGGGCGATCTCGGCGTCGCCACCGGGCAGCCCGGCCGGTGTGTCGAGGAGCTTGCCGTACGACATGGAGCTGCGCGGCACGGTCTCGATGTGACCGAGATCGGCCCGTCCCAGGCCCAGGCCGATGGTGGTGTCGGGACCGAGTCCGTCGGCCGGCTCCAGGACGACGAGGCCGCGCCGGGCGCCCACGAGGGCGGCTCCGGCGCGCAGCACTTCCTGGAGTGCGTCGTCCAGTGCTGCGGTGCGCGCAAGACGTTCGGTGAGTTCGTGGAGCGTGGTGAGATCGGAGACCCAGCCTGCGAGTCGGTCCTGGAGAACGGCACCCGGGCCGATGGAAGAGGTGGCCGAAGGGGTACCCGTGACAGATGGCGTCGGCGCGACAGTGTGTGCGGGCGCGGGGACCGTTGAATCGATTCCGGCCACTTTCGGAAGGTGAGGCGCACTCATGGCGTCCGGCTTTCCGACCGGTGCGTATTGCTCAATAGCATCGCAAACCCCCATGTCGTTCTGCGCCGCTAGCGGTGTCTCCACATGTACACGCACTCGTGAGGGGATGTCCAGCATTGTCCTGCTGGGATTCCTGGTGTCCATGGGCCACTTGCGGAAATGCAAAGTTGGCTTAAAACTGACTCGGGTAACGGCTTATTGCGGTCGACTGGCCTTGCTCGACGGAGCGTCACAGCGGTCGTGATGGGTACGTACTCGGTGAAGGCCAGGGGTGGTCGAGATCCACCCGGGAACCTGGCAACGGACCCGGGCGTCTTAACCACCGACGACCGTGCCCCATCCTCCCGTGGCGGAGGCGGAGAGAAATACGCGGGACGCGAAACGCCAGACTCCGCCACCCCGCGCCATGCCCATGCTTGTGCCAGACGCGGTATGGACGCGGACGCAGCCAGACGCTCGGCCCATAGGGGTTCCCCTTGTCTCCAGCAGGGGTGTGATGCGCCAGTAGGTACGCACAGTGAAGTGATCGACACATGGTGTGATGGTCCACAGTGTTGCCAGGCGTGCAACGGAAAGGAACGAGCGCTCATGCGCGAGATCCTCGGAAGGCGACGCAGGCTCCTGTCCAGGCGAAACACCGGGAGGCCTGAGATGCTCAGCGCGGCCCTGACCTTCGCGACCGAATGGCAGTGGCCCGTACTCCCGGGTGTGGCTCCGGATCCGCAGGGGCGTGCCCGCTGCGGCTGCCCGGACCCGGAATGCACGGTGCCCGGCGCCCACCCCTTCGACCCCGGCCTCCTCGCCGCGACCACGGACGAGCGCATGGTCCGCTGGTGGTGGACGAACCGGCCGTCGGCACCGATCGTGCTGGCCACCGGAGGCACCGCCCCCTGCGCGGTGAGCCTGCCCGCCCTCGCGGCGGCTCGCGCACTCGTGGCGCTCGACCAGGCGGGCATGCGCCTCGGTCCGGTCGTCGCGACCCCCACGCGCTGGGCGCTGCTCGTGGCGCCGTACTCGATGGAGCAACTGGGCGAGCTGCTCTACGCCCAGGACTTCGTTCCGGGCTCCCTGCGCTTCCACGGGGAAGGCGGCTACATCGCGCTGCCGCCGTCCGAGACGGGCCAGGGACAGATCCGCTGGGAGCGGGCTCCACTGGCCGGCTCGGCCGCTCCGTGGGTGCCCGATGTGGAGGCTGTGGTGGACACCGTGGTCGAAGCGCTCACTCGTACGGGTGTGAGCGCGCCCGAGTTGTAGGGATGTCGGGCGCGCGGTGAACCGGGCGCCCGCCCGGCGTAGTTATCTTCCCTCTCATGCTGCGTCATTCCGGGGCCCGCCCCTCAGACCCCCGAAGGGTCCGTCTGCTCGTGCTCGCGGGCGTCGTGGCGGCCACGGTCGCGCTGCCTCTGGCCGTGGCGTCCGCGGGGCCCGTGGGCGACGGGGGGCCCGCGGCCGTACGCATGCGCGCCGACGGCTCGCTTGCCGATGTCCCGCGGGCTGATGCCTCACGGGTTGACGCCTCGGGCGCCGATGCCTCGGGCGCCGATGACAAGAGCGGTTCCGGCGCTTCTGCGGGCCGCGGCGACGGCGGGGCGCGGGCGTCCGAATCGGGACGCCCCTCCCTGCTGCTCGGCCTCGGTCTGGCCACCGCGGCCGGCTGCGGGCCCGAGCTCTCCTCCCCCGACGGCATCGAGGCACAGACCTGTGTCCTGACGCAGGGACGGGACACCTGGGCGCGCACCTACTACCGCAACGCCTCGGGTGAGGAACTGAGTTCCGTGCTGAGCCTCATGAAGCCCGACGGGCGCACCGTGGAGATGCACTGCGTCGTGGACGCGGAGGACGAGCCCGGGGCGTGCGAGACGCCCAGGGAGCGCACGACGGGGGACGCGGGGGCGTACACGGCGGTCGCGGAGTTCGCGAAGAGCGCCGGGAGTGCGCCGCTGATGCTGCGCTCGGGAAGTCGTACGAGTGGCGCGGGCAGCGCGAGCGACGCGGACAACTCGGCTGATCAGAGCGCTGGTTGAGGCCGGACGGACGGCAGCCGCGGGCCGGACATGAAAAGACCCGGTTGCTGGCGACGGGGGATGCACCAGCAACCGGGCTACTCGAACGGTAACAAGAGATCGGCGGTTCGCAAATTCGATCTCGGCTATTCGGACACGGATTTACCTGTCACAACGGGGAGTTGTGACAGGAGTCACCCACTGTGCGGGGCGCCGGACTGCTGACTGGTCGGTCAGCGCCCCGTCTGTGTGTCAGCTGAGAGTCACCTGTCGATTGGTGAGGCCGCCGCGCGCCCGGCGCTCGTCCGCGGTCAGCGGCGCGTCCGTGGCCAGAGCGGTCGCGAGGCGCTCGGCGAACTCCGCCGCGGGCTTCTCGATGTCCTGGGCCGTGACCCCCGTCGGCAGGTCCCAGACCGGCACCGTGAGCCCGTGCGCACGGAAGGAACCGACCAGTCGGGTGCCCTCGCCGAGGCTCGACCCACCGGCCGCGTGCAGCCGCGCGAGAGCGTCCAGAAGCTGTTCCTCCGGGTGCGGCATGACCCAGCGCAGGTGGTTCTTGTCGGGCGTCTCGCACCAGTACGCGGAGTCCACGCCGGTCAGCTTCACGGTCGGGATGGCCGCGGCGTTGGCCCGCTCCAGGGAAGCGGCCACCTCGGGGCTCGCGTTCTCCGAGTCCGGGACCCAGAACTCGAAGCCCGAGTGCACAACTGGCTCGAACGCGCCTTCGGGGTCGAGCAGATCCTGCAACCGCGGCCCGTCGCCCGTGGCGCGCCGCCCCTCGACCGGCGTACCGGGCTTCGCCGTGAGCGCGCGCTGAAGGGTGTCCGCGAGATCGCGGCTGAGGTCACCGGAAGGCGTGTCGTTCTGCAGCCCGATCAGCACCGAGCCGTCGTCGCGGCGCAGTGCCGGCCACGCCATCGGCAGGACGGTGGCGAGCGTGACCGAGGGGACTCCCTCGGGGAGGCTCTCCCTGAGCTTCAGCTCGACCGTCGCGGCGGGCACCAGCTCGCGCAGCGCGATCCAGTCGCCCTCGCCGGGCAGCCCTTCGAAGGGGCGCTGCACCAGCTCGGTCACGGCGTGCGCGGCGGCACGGCCGTGGCAGGCCTTGTAACGGCGGCCGCTGCCGCACGGGCAGGGCTCGCGAGCCCCTACGACCGGGATCTCCCCGTCCTGCAGCTGAGGCCGCTGGGCCTTCGTCTGGGGTCGCTTCTTGGCCATCGTGGGTGTCTCCCGGTTACGGCGCGTCTCGTACGAGCGCGAGCCTAGCCGTTCGTACGACGGCCGACGGGACCCTGTGGACAACGCACCGGGTCGCCGCACCGGGTCGACGCACCGAGTCGTCCCCTGTGGGCGGGCCCGCTCAGTCCAGGTCGTCGAAGGCGTCCGCGAAGTCCAGGCCGGGTATCGCGGTGCCGGGCAGCAGTGGCTGCCGTCGCGCGGCCGGGATCGACACGGGGGACGACGAAGCCGAAGCCGATGCCGCCGGGGACGGCGGTGAGGGGGACGGTGACATGACGCGCGTAGCGAAGTCGTCGGCGCGCTGCGCCGCGCTCACGTCGTCCTGCACGACCACCCACACGGTGACCTCGCCACGGGCGTCGTCGCGTACGCCCCAGTCCTTGGCCAGTGCCGTGATGATGTTCAGCCCGCGGCCGCCGTGTGCGGTGACCGAGGGCGTGGCCGGAACCGGGCGGGTCGGACCACCGCCGTCCGTCACCTCAAGGGTGAGTCTTCCGGACGGATCGACGCGCCACGCGGCGCGGACATCACCGTCTCCGGCCAACGCGTCGCCGAGCGGCCGACCGTGCCGACACGCGTTGCTCAGCAGTTCGGAAAGGATCAGTACGGCATCGTCGATGACCGGTTCCGCCACGCCACCGGAGCGCAGCTGATCCCGCATCCGGTGTCTTGCTTCCCCCACGCCCGCAGGGCCATGGGGTACGGCCATGCTCGACGACGTGGGCACCTCCTGTGCCACCACCAACGCCACCCCCGAGACCTCCTTTGCCCCACGCCACGGTGTGGATGCCCCTTTGGACTGGACCGGAAACCGGCCAATCCATGTGTGCTGACGCACTCGTAACGATCGAATACGGAACGAACGCGCCGGTGCACTCCCTGTAATCGGGTGGCTTGATTTCGACGGTGGGGAGGGTGGCGGAATGACGCTTGGGCGAGGTGTGAGTGTTGATGCGGGGTTAATGGGCGCGTTGTTGAGTCGTGAACGGTGCGGGGTCAGCGGCCCAGTTGCCGCAGCACCGCGCGCGGGCGGTTGGTGATGATGGCGTCGACGCCCAGCTCAACGCAGAGATCGACGTCCTCCGGCGCGTTCACCGTCCATACGTGCACCTGGTGCCCGGCCCGCTTGAGACGCTCGATGTACCCGGGGTTGCTGCGCACGATCCGCATCGAGGGGCCCGCGATCCGGACACCGGCGGGCAGCCGTCCGTCGCGCAGCCGGGGCGAGACGAACTGCAGCAGATAGACCGTGGGCAAGGTCGGGGACGCGGCCCGGATGCGGTGCAGCGAGCGCGCCGAGAAACTCATGACGCGCACCGGCGACTCGGCGGCGGAGTCGGGGGCGTCCAGGCCGAAGCGCTTCAGGAGGTGCAGAAGCCGCTCCTCGACCTGGCCCGCCCAGCGCGTGGGGTGCTTCGTCTCGATCGCCATCTCCACGCGACGGCCCGCGTCGGCGACGAGTTCGAGCAGTCGCTCCAGGGTGAGTACGGAGGTGTCCTCACGGTCCTCAGGCGCGTACTCCCAGTCGGGGGCCTCGTCGCGGTTCTTCCAGGCGCCGAAGTCCAGTGCCGCGAGGTCGGCGAGCTCCAGGGCGGAGACCGCGCCGCGGCCGTTCGAGGTGCGGTTGACGCGGCGGTCGTGCACACAGACGAGGTGGCCGTCCGCGGTCAGTCGTACATCGCACTCAAGGGCGTCGGCACCGTCCTCGATCGCCTTCTTGTACGCGGCCAGCGTGTGCTCGGGGGCCTCTTCGGAGGCTCCGCGGTGGGCGACGACCTGAATCGGGTGCTGTCGTGCGTGGGTCACCGCGTCATGGTGCCACCGCGAAGGGGTAGGCGTGCAGGCGGAGGCGTCACGAATCAGTCCGTTTCGCCGGAAAGCTCCGATATAAAGGATCGCCTCGGACCCACAGCTACCGCTTATGGTGCTCTGACGGCCGGTGGGAAAAGCTGACGGCATACAAAAGCACATGCACAGCTGAATCGCGCCGGACCGTCGACAAGCGTGAATGAGCGTGACCGAGTGCGACCGAGAACAACAGCCGTGGATCGAGGAGAAGAGCTGTGAGCACCGAGAACGAGGGCACCGCAGTACCGCCGGCCCCGTCCGCACCTCCTGTGCCGGTGGACACTCCCGCTGCTTCCGCACACGCTGAGGGAACCACTCCGCCCGAGGGGGGCGCGCCGACGACCCCGATCCCGGCGGTGCCTCCGCACGCCCCCGCCGCGCCGGAGCAGCAGGCGACTTTCGCGGGACAGCCGGCGTACGCGTCCGCTGCCGGCCAGGGCCCCGAGGCGCCGGATCAGGGTGTGCAGGGTTCGGAGGCGTACGGGCACGGCGCCGGCGCACCGGGTTCCGCCGCGGAGGCGGGCTGGCCGCCTCCGCCGCCCGCCACTCCGTCGTACGCCGACGGGGGCGGGTCCGGGGCCGGCTGGGGTTCCTCCTACCAGCAGGCGGCGCCCGCACCGAAGTCCGGCGGCGGGCGCGGTGGCCTGGTCGCCGCGATCCTGGTCGCCGCACTGGTCGCGGGCGGCGTGGGCGGCGGCATCGGCTACTCGCTGGCCGACCGCAACGACAACTCATCCGGTTCGACAACGGTTTCGGCCTCCGACAGTGGCGGCGACGTCAAGCGCGACGCGGGCACGGTCGCGGGCGTGGCCGCCAAGGCACTGCCGAGCACCGTGACCATCGAGGCCGAGAGCAGCAGCGGCGAGGGCGGCACCGGCACCGGGTTCGTCTTCGACAAGCAGGGGCACATCCTCACCAACAACCACGTCGTCGCGGAAGCGGTCGACGGCGGCAAGCTGACGGCGACCTTCCCCAACGGCAAGAAGTACAACGCCGAGGTGGTGGGCCACGCGCAGGGCTACGACGTCGCGGTCATCAAGCTCAAGAACGCGCCGTCGGACCTGAACCCCCTCGCGCTCGGCAACTCCGACAAGGTCGCTGTCGGCGACTCGACGATCGCGATCGGCGCACCGTTCGGCCTGTCCAACACGGTGACCACGGGCATCATCAGCGCCAAGAACCGCCCGGTGGCCTCCAGCGACGGCAGCGCCAGCAGCAAGGCCTCGTACATGAGCGCCCTGCAGACCGACGCCTCGATCAACCCGGGCAACTCGGGCGGTCCGCTCCTGGACGCCCATGGCTCGGTCATCGGCATCAACTCCGCGATCCAGTCCTCCAGCAGCGGCGGTCTGGGCGGCACCAGCCAGTCCGGCTCGATCGGCCTGGGCTTCGCGATCCCGATCAACCAGGCGAAGAGCGTCGCCCAGCAGCTCATCAAGACGGGCAAGCCGGTCTACCCCGTCATCGGCGCGTCGGTCTCCCTGGAAGAGGGCACGGACGGCGCGAAGATCACCGAGCAGGGCGCCGGCAACTCGGACGCGATCACCTCCGGCGGCCCCGCCGACAAGGCCGGCCTCAAGCCCGGCGACGTCATCACCAAGCTCGACGACATGCCGATCGACAGCGGCCCCACCCTCATCGGCGAGATCTGGACCCACCGCCCCGACGACACCGTCAAGCTCACCTACACCCGCGACGGAAAGACCCACACCACCGACGTAACCCTCGGCCAGCGCGAGGGCGACAGCTGACCGGTTAGTCTTGTCCCCGCACCACCCACCCTGCGTGGGCGGCGCGGGGTGGGTTGCCCGAGCGGCCTAAGGGAACGGTCTTGAAAAACGCGAGAGCGTGACAGCGTTCCTGTGGGTGCCGATCGCACCGCCTCTGCAGGTCATAGACGTGCTGGTCAGAAGGGGTGCCTCTCGCTGAGAGGCACCCCTTCTGCATGGGGTCTGTCTCACCTTGATCCGGCTCCGTCACCTTGTGGATCAGCGTGTGTGGACCAGGCGTGGACCGGATGTCGGGTTGCTCAACGGCCGTGCCGCCCGGTACTCGCTGCCGCCCGAGGTGCCGCTCAGCCCACGGAGGCGGCGGTCGTGATGTGCGAGCCTGGCCGCGGAACCCCATGTCTCCTGACCGTGTGACGCACGCCACGGGAACCTGCCCTGCCGCGCGGACAAGGATGGACGTGGACTACTCATTGCACACCCGGATACGGGCAGGCGACCCCGAGGCGTTCCGCGAGCTCTTCCGTGACCACGCCCGGCTGGTCCACCGTCACGCGGTGCGCGTGACCGGGGACTGGACCGTCGCCGAGGACATCGTCTCGCTGACCTTCTTGGAGGCGTGGCGGCTGCGCGTCAAGCTGCGGGACGAGGGCGACAGCCCGCGCCCCTGGCTGATGGGCATCGCCGTGAACGTACTGCGCAACACCACCCGCGCTGCGCGCCGCCATCGTCGGGCCCTGGAGCGCCTGCCGGCCAAGGAAACGGTCCCGGACTTCGCCGACGAACTCGTCGGCCGCATAGCCGATGCCGACCAACTGGCTGCCGCCCAGCGGGTGCTGAAGAAGCTGAGCCGCAATGAGCGCGAGGTCTTCACGCTCTGTGTGTGGTCCGGGCTCGGCTACGCGGAGGCGGCAGCCGTGCTCGGCGTCCCGGTCGGCACCGTGCGCTCGCGCCTGTCCCGCGCCCGTAAACGGCTGAGCAAGCTGGCCGACGAAGAACTGAGGAGACGCAGGGAACCGCTACCGCGCAACGGACAAGTACAGGGCGGTCGCACTTCTGCGGCCCGGTCACACGAGTCGTACGAGGAGAGGTCCGAATGATCCGCAAGAAGTCTCGGCGTGAGGAGTCGCTGGACCACGCGGAACTGGCCCGGTTGCTGCCCGCACCGGGAGACCCGCACCTGTCGCTCGACCGTCACCTGCTTCTCGAGGAGCACCTGATGAGCGAGATCCAGCCCACCGCACCCGTCCCTGCGCCGTCCCGCCGCCCGGCACGCCGTGTCCTGCTGATCGGTGTCCCGGTCACCGCTGCCGCCCTGGCCGGTGCCTTCGCCGTCACCGCGCTGACCGGTTCCGGGGGCAGCGGCACGAACGCGGCCACCCCGCCCCCGGTCGAAGCGCCAGTCGTCCGCATCGAGCCCGGCAGCACCGTCCAGCTCGCCTCCACTGTCGAGCACATCGCCGCCGCCGCCTCGGCCGGCAAGACGCCCGAACCCGGCCCGGGCCAGTACATCTACATCAAGAGCAAGGTCTCCTACCTCTCCGTCCTGCACACCGACACAGTCAAGTCCAAGACCTTGGTCCAGCCCCTGCATATCCGTGAGGCGTGGAATTCCCCCGACGGCAAGCAGGGCTGGCTGGACGAGCCCGGCTACCAGCCCAAGGGCGGTGTCACCCTCGACACCGGCGTCGAGAACAGCTTGAACGCCCCCTCCTACGACTACCTCAAGACGCTGCCCACCGACCCGGACGCCCTGCTGAAGAAGATCTACGAGGAGACCACGGGCCAGGGGAACTCCCCGGACCAGGAGGCATTCACCACGGTCGGCGACCTGCTGGGGGAGCAGCTCGCACCGGCGAAGCTGAATGCAGCGCTGTACCGGGCCGCGGCCAAGATCCCCGGGGTTGTGGTGGTGGACCATGTCAAGGACGCCGCGGGACGCGAGGGCATCGCCCTGGCCCGCGTCGACCAGAAGGGCGGCGATCGCACCGAGTGGATCTTCGACCGCAAGACGTACGCCTATCTCGGCAGCCGCGGTGTCCAGGTCAAGCAGGTCGACGACGTCAAGCCCGGCACGGTCCTCGAATACACCGCCGTGCTGGAGAGGGCCGTCGTCGACGCCCAGAAGCAGCGCCCCGGCGCGCAAGGTACCGGTGCTTGAGAACGCGATCGTCCCGCTAGTCAAGCCGCAGAGAACCTGGACAGCCCACACCTCTTTTCTGACGTCACGCGACTGCATACTGCGCACGCCGCACGGGCGCCGGCCGGTGTCACCGTTGAGCGATTAAGGGAACGCTGACGGCAACGACGGCACACAGAGACCGTTGATCACGCCCGCCAGTTCAGCCGGGAGGAAGGTAGAGCTTCCGTCCAACAGGCTGCCCGATCCTACGGATCAGAAGGTCCTGGGCTCCCTGTTGAACACGAGAGCGAGCCGATGACCGGAGCCCAGCGGACTCCCATGGGAAGGTCGACGAGGCTGGCACCGTCCAGGCTCCCACCCGTCGGCGTGGGCCGGGGGGCCGATCGGAGGGTGGTCTCTGCCGCGAAGAGGTGACCAGTGGACCCCGTGTGGACCACGGACCCTGTATGAGGCCGGAGGCCGGTAGGCTGTACCCGCTCCGCCCCTGGTGGGCCGGGGCGCGGGTGGGTTGCCCGAGCGGCCTAAGGGAACGGTCTTGAAAACCGTCGTCGCAGCGATGTGACCGTGGGTTCAAATCCCACACCCACCGCTTGCCGGTCAGACGCAGTACAGGTCAGAAGGGGTGCCACTCTCCGGGGTGGCACCCCTTCTGCGTGCACCCTGTCTTGCCCGCTCACGTGATGGCGCGCAGCGGTCGTTCCGCACGTCTTCCCTCGGAGCGGACGGTTTCCCCAGGGCCTCGTCCGAGGCCTGCAGTCACGGGATCGGGCCGGGTGACTGGCGGTGAGGGGTTTCCAGCAGGAGGTCCCTGAGGAGGCGGCGGCCCTTCTCGTCCAGGCCGGCGCGGAACCTCTGGTAGTCGGCAGGTATCAGGGACCCCGCGAAGGCGACGAGGTTGACGTAGCGGTTCACCACGTGTGGCTCTATCTGGGTCAGTTCGGCGTAGCGCGAAAGGGGGCGCCGGGACACCTGATAGGCCTGTTCGAGAACGCCTGTTGGGGAAATGCTGGGACCCAGTTCCTTTCCGGCGGCGAGCCGGGCTATCACGCCGAGGGACGCATGAAGGTCTTCGGCGCACAGATACCCGAACTGGTCGCATGTGTATGCCGTGCAACGCCAGTAGGGAAGGATCCAGGGGGCGACGTACGACAGCCACTTCAGGTTCTCGAGAATGATCACGGAGAGGGCCAGTCGCCCGTGCCGGGCCTTGAGCCAGCACATGAAGTTCCCCAGCATGAAGCGCAGGGCCGCGGGTCCATCCTGCTGGAGGTCCGCTGCGAACCCGCCCTCGATGAGGAGTACGCGGGTCCCGAGCAGGCTGGTCACCACCATCTTCCCGTCGACCTTGTCGAGCACATAGACGTCGACTGGCCGGTGGTAGTCGAATTTCCGCTGTAGTTCGACAATTTCCGCGTGGATCTCCGGAAAGCTGTCAGGTGTCACCTTGATCGCGCAGCCGAGAAGGCGGGCTTTGCGCAGCCTGTGGAAGAGCCACTGGGTTACTGCGACGAAGAGGATCGTCAAGAAGAGGAACAGAAGGCCGATGCCTCCCGTCGAGATCGCGATGACCAGGATGAAGCCGAAGGCGATACACACGGAGCCAACGGCGACTACCAGCCGTGCGCGTTCGTTCGGGTGTCTTGCGGTTGAGGTACGGAGATATGACTGGTACTCCGAGGCTATGGGAATGGTCATGATGCCTCAGCTCCCTCCGTCCCATTTTCCTCCTGACGCGCCCTTCTCGCACGCAGAGCAGGCACCCCAACGGCTGGAGCCCGCGTGACGGGCCCGGCCGGTTCATCGGGGTCAGCTACCGCGGCGCTACGCCGGCTCAGCCCGGTGCGGTGAGGTGCCGTGCGGACCCGCTGACGGTCAGTCGGGTTCTTGGCCTCGGTGTGGTGTCGACATGCGGGCCGCCGAAGCGAGGGTGGAGCGGGCCTCGCGTTCGGTGAGGCCTGTGCGGACGGCGGCTTCGGTGAGGGCGTGGGCGAGTTCGGGGCCGATGCCGTTCTCGTAGGCGCGGCAAGCGGCCCAGAAGAGGCGGGTGTTGCGTTGGCCCTCGTGCGCGGCGAGGACGAACTGCACCAGACCCTGGCCATGTCGGCCGGTCGCGGAAGGCGCGCGGTGGGGTGTGCGCGCCGGGGGCGTGAGCAGGCGCAGGAGTTCGGGTGGGCAGGGCGCGGGCGCCAGATGCGCTGTTCCCGGAGCCGTGCCGTAGACGCCGTGTTCGGTGCGTGAGCCGGGGCCGACCAGGTAGCCGCCCGCCCCGCGGATGTCGATGCCGGGGGCGAGCCGGCCCGCCGAGTTGGGGACGACCACCTCCGGCGGGCCGCTCAGCCAGACGTGACGGCCGCCGCTGGGGGTCAGCACGACGACCGTGGCCGGGATCGTGAACAGGTGACGCAGGGCCAGTTCGCGCAGGGCGGCAGAGGAGTCCGTATCGGATTTGGTGTCGAGGTCGATGCCGATGAGGTGGTGCGGGGGCAGCCCGCAGGCGATGCCGTAGCCGGTGGCCCAGGGGGCGGCGGCGAAGAGCTCGCGGATGCGACGGGGATTGGTCGAGGCGTCATAGACGCCGTGTCCGAAGCGGCCGCATTCGCCATGGCAGGGCGGGGGCGGGGAGCCCACTTGTTCGAACGGGGGCGCGGGCAGGGGCGAGGGGGCGGCGTAGTCGCGGTGCGGGGAGCGCAGGGCCGGGAGCTTCGTCCGGGACAGCGGAATGACCGCCAGTCCGCGTTCGGCGGCGGACAGTGCGTGGGCCAGGGCCAGGGTCGTGGCCTGCCGGTCGGTGGTGGCCATGACTCCATGTTCGTACGGGTGTTCGAAAAAGGGAAGGGGGTTCGCGGGTGGAGTGAGTTCGAGGGGGAGGGCGAGCACCGCCTCCGTGCCAAGTGCCGCCCCGGATCGAAGGCGAGCCCGCTCTGTCCTGGCATGCCCCCTGGTTGCCTCTGGCCGCCCCGAGGTGGGATTGGCCGAAAATGTGCCGAAACGCTTCAGCCCGTGCGGCGCTTGGCTGAAGTCACCCGCTCACGCCTGAGCTGCGGATTTGTCGCCGCGAAGAGGGTTTATCGATATGTCCTCACGCTTCAGGGGGAATGGGTGCTTCCGGGGTGGTTCGCCGGGGATTCGGTGGGCAATTCTGGTCTCGCGACGTTGTGATCAGTACCGAGGCAGTCGGCCAACTGCCTTGGAACAAGCCGTACTTCCGTACCTCCCGGTGCATCGCCGGGGCGTACATCCGGTTCTGGAGGAATTCACATGGCAAGCATCCGTACCGCCCGCGTCCTCGCCGCCGTCGCGGCCCTGCCCCTCGCGGCCGCCCTCTTCACGGGCGTCGCGGCGGCAGACAACGGCGCCTTCGCGGACGACGGATCGAATGCGGGCGTGGCCACCATCAGCGGCAGCGGGGTCGGGCACGACAACAACGGCAACTCGTCCACCACGCAGCAGCAGGCGGTCGGCTCGGGAGCCTCGAACCAGAGCAACACGGCTCAGGTGAACGGCTCCGCGTTCACGGCCATCAACCAGGCGAACGAGAACATCGCCGTGAACTTCACCAACCTCTGGTGAGCCATGGGCCGATGCGCTCCCATCGGCGCTGACGCTCCCGTGCGGGGGGTACTTCGGGAGGTTCTCCGGGGGGTGTGACGCGCCTGCGCGGCGGTACTTCGGTGCCGTCGCGCAGGCGTTTTCGTATGTCACGGGCGTGAGCTGCGCGGCCGTTCGCCGACCTTGACAGGCAACGGGATCTGACGGACAGTCAGAAACCTCGGACAGTCAGGAACCCTTGTCGGTACGAGGTCCGGGAGGGCCGCCGCCGTGTACCTCGCCCCCACCGAACGCCAGCAGCGGCTGCGCGCCGAGCTTCGCACGTACTTCCGGGAGTTGATGCCCGACGGGCCTCCGCCCGCCGACGATTCCGGGCGCCGCCGCGCGTTGCTGCGCCGGATCGGCGCCGACGGGCTGCTCGGACTCGGCTGGCCCGTTGCGTATGGCGGTCAAGGGCGTGGCACGGACGAGCAGTTCGTCTTCTTCGACGAGGCGTACCGGGCCGGGGCGCCGGTGTCCATGGTCACGCTGAACACCGTGGGGCCGACGCTCATGAAGTACGGGAGCGAGGAACAGAAGGACTTCTTTCTGCCGCGCATCCTGAGCGGCGACCTCGTCTTCGCGATCGGGTACTCGGAGCCCTCGGCCGGCACCGACCTCGCCTCCCTGCGCACACGCGCCGTGCGGGACGGAGAAGGGGCGGAGGGCGGCGGCCGGGTGACGGGCGGCCGGGGCGAGGGCGGCCAAGTCGAAGGCGCCCGGGTCGGCGCGGACTGGCTGATCGACGGGCAGAAGATCTTCACCTCCAACGCCCAGAACGCCGACTGGATCTGGCTCGCCTGCCGCACCGCCCCCGACGCGCCCAAACACCGGGGCATCTCGATCCTCCTCGTACCCACCGACGCACCCGGCTTCTCGTGGACACCGATCGAGACGGTCGGCGGGCTGACGACGACGGCGACGTACTACGACGGGATCCGCGTCCCGGCCTCGAACCTCGTCGGCGAGGAGAACGGCGGCTGGGGGCTCATCACCAACCAGCTCAACCACGAACGGGTCGCTCTCGCCGCGATCGGCATGCAGGCCGAGGAGTTCTACGCGTCAGCCCTGGAGGCGTCGCGATCACCCGATCCGGTGAATGGCCGACGTCGGATCGATGAGCCTTGGGTGCGGTTCCGACTGGCCGAGGTGCATGCCCGGCTGGCGGCATCACGCCTGCTCAGCTGGCGTTTGGTGGGAGACGTGGGCGCCGGGCGACTGGCTCCCGGCGACGCGAGCGGCGTGAAATTCGCGGGAACGGAATCGGCTGTCGCGACGTATCGCATGTGTCGGGAAATTGTCGGAGAGACGGGATTGATCCGCTCCGGTTCACCGGGGGTGTTGGGGGACGGCGAGCTGGAGCGGATGAACAGGGCGGCGCAGATCAACACGTTCGGGGGCGGGGTGAGCGAGGTGCAGCGGGAGATCGTGGCGACGATGCGGCTCGGGATGACGAGGGGGCGGCGGTGAACGACGGGTTCGTCGTACGGCTGAAGGCGTTCGAAGGGCGGGCCGCCGCCGTCGGGGGCGTGGGCAAGGACCCGGTCAACGAGCCGATGATCCGGCACTGGTGCGAGGCGATGGGCGACACCAATCCGGCGTACGAGGGGCCGGAAGCCATAGCGCCGCCCACCATGCTCCAGGCGTGGACGATGGGCGGGCTCGCGGGGCACGGGAGCCGCACGGACGCCTACGAGGAGTTGCTCGGCCTCCTCGACGCCGCCGGGTACACCTCGGTGGTCGCCACCGACTGCGAGCAGGAGTATCTGCGACCGCTGCGGCCCGGCGACGAGATCACCTTCGACGCGGTCATCGAGTCGGTCTCCGAGCGCAAGAGGACGAAACTGGGGACGGGGCACTTCGTCACGACGCGCATGGACGTCCGGGCCGACGGCGTGCTCGCGGGCACCCACCGCTTCCGGATCCTCAAGTACGAGCCGGCTCGGCGAGAACCCCGAGGCCGGGAAGTACCGCAAGGCCGGGAAGTACCCCAAGGCCGGAGAGAAACCGAGGGCCGAAGAGGAACCGAAGATCGGAGAGAAGCCGAGGATCGGAGAGAAGCCGAAGGCCGGAGAGCAACCGAAGATCGGAAGGACCTCAAGAGCCGTCGGCCCCGGCCGGTGGTCAACCGGGACAACGCCGGGTTCTGGGAGGGCGTGGGGCGGCACCAGTTGCTGATCCAGCGGTGCGAAGGCTGCGGCACGCTGCGGTTTCCCTGGCTGCCGGGGTGCCAGGCATGTGGCTGCCTGGAGTGGGACACGGTCGAGGCGAGCGGGGACGGCACGGTGTACTCGTACGTCGTCATGCACCATCCGCCCTTCCCCGCCTTCACCGCGTCGGACTTCACCGCGCCTGACCATGCCGCTGACTCGGCGGGCGGCCCCTACGCCGTCGTCCTGGTCGAGCTGGCCGAGGGTGTGCGGATCGTGAGCAACGTGGTGGGCGTGCCGTACGACAAGGTGCGGATCGGGATGTCGGTGCGGCTCGAATTCCGTCGGTACGACGAGGAGTTGGAGCTTCCGGTCTTCCACGCCGTGGAGGGGGACGGAGGCTGACATGGACTTCACGCCCACGGAGGAGCAGGCGGCCGCCAGTGAGCTGGCCGCGCGGATCTTCGGCGACCTCTCCACGCACGAACGGCTCGCCGCCGCAGGAACCGGGAGCGACGCCGAGCTGTGGAAGGCGCTCTGTGCGGCCGGGCTCGTGACGGCCGTGGAGGAGACGGGACTCCTCGGACTGGTGCTCCTCCTGGAGGAACAGGGGCGCACCACGGCGCAAGTGCCGTTCGCGGTGAGTTGTGTGTACGGGTTGCTGGCCGTGTCGGCCCATGGTTCGCCGGAGCAGCGGGAGCGGCTGCTGCCTGGGATCGGGGACGGGACGGTCGTGGTGAGCGGGGCGTTGCCCGACCACGGGGGCGTACGGGCGCACGGGGAGAGCGAGTTGAGTGGTACGGCCGCGGTGGTGCCCTGGTTGCGGGACGCCACGCACGTCCTCGTGGCCGATGAGCGGAAGAGGTTGTGGCTGGTCAGAGCCGCCGACGCGGCGTGCGAACCGGTCGAGACGACGGCGCCCTGGTCGGCGGGGCGGCTGACGCTCGACGGGACCTCGGCCGAGCCGCTTGGCGGGGCGTCAACCGAGCGGCTCGACGGGGCATCCGCCGAGCGGGCCGGCCGGGCGAGCCTCCGTGGCAGCGGGCCGTCCGCGGTCTACGACGACGTGCTGGCCACCGCCCGGACCGCCTTCGCGGGGCTGCAGGCCGGGGTGTGCGCGGGATCGCTGGCGAGAGCGGTGGAGCACACCAACACGCGCGAGCAGTTCGGGCGTCCTCTGGCGGCCAAGCAGGGCGTTCAACTCCGGGCGGCCGACGCGTACATGGACACCGAGGCGATACGGGTGACGGCGTACGAGGCGGCCTGGAGGCGGGACGAGGGGCTGCCGTACGCCACGCACGCGCTCACCGCGGCCTGGTGGGCGTCCGAGGCGGGGCAGCGCGTCGTGCACGCGGGCCAGCATTTGCACGGTGGGACGGGGGCCGACCTGGAGCACCCCGTGCACCGGCACTTCCTGTGGGGACGGCAACTGGACGCGTATCTGGGATGTGGGAGCGAAGTGCTCCAGGAACTGGGGGAGTTGATCGCGCATGGGGAGGGAGAGGCATGAGGGCCGGTGAGGAGCTGCCGCCGCTGGAGATCGAGATCACACGCACGCTGATCGTCGCCGGGGCGATCGCGTCCCGCGACTACCAGGACGTGCACCACGACGCGGAGCTGGCACGGCAGAAGGGAGCACCGGACATCTTCATGAACATCCTGACCACGAACGGCCTGGTCGGGCGGTACATCACCGATCACTTCGGGTCGGCCGTCGTACTGCGGAAGGTGGCCATCCGGCTCGGGGCGCCCAACTATCCGGGAGACACGATGGTGTTGAAGGGCACGGTCGAGGAGGTCGAGGGCGACACGGCGACGGTCAGGGTGGTCGGAGCGAACGGCATCGGCAGACATGTCACGGGCACGGTGACGGTCACTGTCCCTGAGGCCGATCCGGGTGCGGGCGCGGTGCGCGCCTCCGACCCGGGCGCGGGTGCGACCTCCGGCGCTTCGGGAGGCGGGCTGTGAGCGTACGGACGCGGGACAGCCTCGGCGGGCGTGCGGCGATCGTCGGGATCGGGGCCACCGAGTTCTCCAAGGACTCGGGGCGCAGTGAGCTGCGGCTCGCCGTGGAGGCGGTGCGCGCCGCGCTGGACGACGCCGGGCTGACGCCGGCCGATGTGGACGGCATGGTGACGTTCACGATGGACACCAGTCCGGAGATCACCGTCGCCCAGGCGGCCGGAATCGGGGAGCTGTCCTTCTTCTCGCGGGTCCACTACGGCGGCGGGGCGGCCTGCGCGACCGTGCAGCAGGCGGCGCTCGCGGTGGCGACCGGGGTGGCCGAGGTGGTGGTCTGCTATCGGGCGTTCAACGAGCGATCGGGACGCAGGTTCGGCTCCGGGGTGCAGCGGCGCGAGCCGTCTGCCGAGGGCGCGGCGCTCGGCTGGTCGCTGCCGTTCGGGCTGCTGACACCCGCGTCCTGGGTGGCGATGGCGGCCCAGCGGTATCTGCACACATACGGTCTGACGCCCGAGGCGTTCGGGCACGTCGCCGTGGTGGACCGGAAGTACGCGGCGACGAACCCGGCGGCGTACTTCCACGGCAGACCGATCACGCTCGCCGAGCACGCCGCCTCGCGGTGGATCGTCGAGCCGTTGCGGCTGCTGGACTGCTGCCAGGAGACCGACGGCGGGCAGGCGCTGGTCGTGACGTCCGTGGAGCGGGCCCGAGAACTGCCGCGTCCGCCCGCGGTGATCGCCGCGGCCGCGCAGGGTGCGGGCCGCGCCCAGGAGCAGATGACGAGCTACTACCGCGACGACCTGACCGGGCTCCCGGAGATGGGTGTGGTGGCCCGCCAACTGTGGCGGACAGCAGGGCTGACCCCGGCGGACATCGACGTGGCGATCCTCTACGACCACTTCACGCCGTTCGTGCTGATGCAGCTGGAGGAGTTCGGGTTCTGCAAGCCGGGGGAGGCCGCGGACTTCGTCGCCGAGGAGCGGCTGCCGCTCAACACCCACGGCGGACAGCTCGGGGAGGCCTATCTGCACGGGATGAACGGGATCGCGGAGGCGGTACGGCAACTGCGCGGCACGTCCGTGAACCAGATACCGGGAGCCCAGCGCACCCTGGTCACCGCCGGGACCGGGGTCCCCACCTCAGGGCTGGTCCTGGCGGCGGACGGCTGAGTGGTGCATGCCAGGGGCGTCCGCAGAGGGGACCGGGGTACTGCGGCGGAAGTCGTCTCTCAGGGGTGAACCCTCAGAGGGCCGGGGCTGCTCATCCACCTTCAGGAGGTGGGGTCAGCCCCCCTCGTACAACCTGAGGCGGACACCGCTTCGGGACCTGCGGCCGATCCGCGGGAACGGGGGTCACTTCTAGCGTGGAGCCATGACCACACCCGTCTGCACCAGCGCTTCGAACGCCGCCACACGAAGGGCGGGGACCCATGCGATGGCGTCTCACCCGGCGTACCCGTCGTTCGCGTCGTACGTGAAGGCACGGCAGCCGGTGCTGCTGCGTACCGCCAGGTCGCTGACCGCGAACCCGTGCGACGCGGAGGACCTGCTGCAGACGGCGCTCACCAAGACCTATGTTGCCTGGGACCGGATCGAGGACCACCGGGCGCTCGACGGCTATGTCCGGCGGGCCCTGCTGAACACGCGGACCTCGCAGTGGCGCAAGCGCAAGGTCGACGAGTTCGCGTGCGAGGAGCTGCCGGAGCCCGAGGGACTGCCCGCCGGCGACCCCGCCGAGCAGCAGGCGCTGCACGATGCGATGTGGCGCGCGATCATGAAACTGCCCGCGCGGCAGCGGGCGATGGTGGTGCTGCGGTACTACGAGGACCTGAGCGAGGTGCAGACGGCCGAGGTGCTCGGTGTCTCCGTCGGCACGGTCAAGTCCGCGGTGTCGCGGGCGCTCGGCAAGCTGCGCGAGGACCCCGAGCTGAGCCCGGTCCGCTAGGAGCCGCGGCACCCGCAGCCTCCGGGATCGCTGACTGTTGCCGGTGTTACTGCTGGTAGAGGCGTTACGAAGCCAACACGTGACGTGATCGATCGCCCGGAACTAGTGACATACCGCGCGGTATGTGAGCAGAATCAGCGCAACCCTTACTACCGCGTAGGCAATGTCGCCCCGGGAGGACGCCGTGCTGAGCACGATGCAGGACGTACCGCTGCTGGTCTCGAGGATCCTGACCCACGGGTCGACCGTCCACGGCACTTCGCAGGTGATCACCTGGACCGGTGAGGGCGCCCCGCAGCGGCGCTCGTATGCCGAGATCGGTACCCGGGCGGCTCAGCTCGCCCACGCCCTGCGCGACGACCTCGGCATCCGTGACGCCGACCGCGCCGCAACCCTGATGTGGAACAACGCCGAGCACGCCGAGGCGTACTTCGCGATCCCCTCCATGGGTGCGGTGCTGCACACGCTCAACCTGCGTCTGCCCGCAGAGCAGCTCGTCTTCATCGTGAACCACGCAGCCGACCGCGTGATCATCGTCAACGGTTCGCTGATTCCGTTGCTCGCGCCGCTCCTCCCCCAGCTGCCGACGGTCGAGCACATCGTCGTCTCGGGCCCCGGCGACCGGTCGCCGCTCGCTGCGGCGAGCGCGCAGGTGCACGAGTACGACGAGTTGATCGCGGGCAAACCGACGACGTACGACTGGCCGGAGCTGGACGAGCGCACCGCCGCGTCCATGTGTTACACCTCCGGCACCACCGGCGACCCCAAGGGCGTCGTCTACTCCCACCGCTCCATCTACCTGCACTCCATGCAGGTCAACATGACGCAGTCGATGGGCCTGACCGACCAGGACACCTCGCTCGTCGTGGTCCCCCAGTTCCACGTCAACGCCTGGGGTCTGCCGCACGCGACGTTCATGACGGGCGTCAACCTCCTGATGCCGGACCGCTTCCTGCAGCCCGCCCCGCTCGCCGAGATGATCGAGAGCGAGCGCCCGACGCACGCTGCCGCCGTCCCCACCATCTGGCAGGGCCTGCTAGCCGAACTGCACGCCAAGCCGCGTGACGTCGCCTCCCTCACGCAGGTCACCATCGGCGGCTCGGCCTGCCCGCCGTCCCTCATGGAGGCCTTCGACGAGCTGGGCATGCGCGTCTGTCACGCCTGGGGCATGACGGAGACCTCCCCGCTCGGCACGGTGGCGCGTCCGCCGGCCCACGCGGTCGGTACGGACGAGGAGTTGGCGTTCCGCCTCACACAGGGCCGCTTCCCGGCCGGTGTCGAGGCCCGTCTCTCCGGCCCCGGCGGCGAACGGATCCCCTGGGACGGCGAGTCCGCGGGCGAGCTGGAGGTGCGCGGCCCCTGGATCGCGGGCGCGTACTACAACGGCCCGGACGCCGAACCGCTGCGCCCCGCCGACAAGTTCAGCGAGGACGGCTGGCTCAAGACCGGCGACGTCGGCACCATCAGCGCCTACGGCTTCCTGACCCTCACCGACCGTGCCAAGGACGTCATCAAGTCGGGCGGTGAGTGGATCTCCTCCGTCGACCTGGAGAACGCCCTCATGTCCCACCCCGACGTCACCGAGGCGGCCGTCGTGGCCGTTCCCGACGACAAGTGGGGCGAACGCCCGCTCGCCACCGTTGTGTTGAGGGAAGGCTCCACCGCCGACTTCGAGTCCCTGCGCGGCTTCCTCGCCAGCGAGGGCGGCATCGCCAAGTGGCAGCTGCCCGAGCGCTGGACGATCATCGAGGCGGTGCCGAAGACGAGCGTCGGCAAGTTCGACAAGAAGGTGCTGCGCAGGCGGTATGCCGAGGGCGAGCTGGACGTCACGCAGATCTGAGAGGCCTTTGGGCCCGTACGACGGTTGGGGCACTGTTTCACGTGAAACAGTGCCCCAACCGTCGTGTCAGCGGCGTCAGTTCGTGCCGATCCTCGCCAGGAGGTCCACGATCCGCTCCTGCACCTCGTTGCTCGTGGAGCGTTCCGCGAGGAAGAGGACGGTCTCCCCCGAGGCGAGCCGTGGGAGTTCGGCCTGGTCGACGGCGGCGGTGTAGACGACGAGCGGGGTGCGGTTCAACTGCCCGTTCGCGCGCAGCCAGTCGACGATTCCGGCACGGCGACGGCGTACCTGCATCAGGTCCATCACCACCAGGTTCGGCCGCATCTGCGCGGCCAGGGTGACCGCGTCCGCGTCCGAAGCGGCCCGCGCGACCTGCATGCCGCGCCGCTCCAGCGTCGAGGTGAGCGCGAGCGCGATCTCCGCGTGTTCCTCGATGAGCAGGACGCGCGGCGGATGCTGCTCGGAGTCCCGAGGAGCCAGGGCCTTCAGGAGTACGGCGGGATCGGCGCCGTACGCCGCCTCGCGCGTCGCCTGACCGAGTCCTGCCGTCACGAGCACGGGTACCTCGGCGGCGACCGCGGCCTGGCGCAGCGACTGGAGCGCCGTACGCGTGATCGGACCGGTCAGCGGGTCCACGAACAGCGCGGCCGGGAACGCGGCGATCTGCGCGTCGACTTCCTCGCGCGAATGCACGATGACGGGCCGGTAGCCGCGGTCGCTCAGCGCCTGCTGGGTGGTGACATCAGGAGCCGGCCACACGAGCAGCCGCCTCGGGTTGTCCAGCGGCTCCGGAGGCAGCTCGTCGTCCATCGGCTGCGGCAGCGGCCGGTCGGCGACCTCGACGGCACCGCCGGGCCCGTCGAGCGGCTCGGGCCCCTCGTCGGCGTTCTCGTCCGGTGCTCCTATGGCGTACGACCGTCCGGCGCCGTCGGTGGGTCCGGCCAGCAGCGGCTGGGGCGCGGCCGCGGAAGCGCCGGCAGGCTGCCCGGCCTGCGGATGCGGGCGGGCCGCCGTCTCGGGGCGCTCGACGGCGGGCTCGGGGGGCGTGCCGAGCTTGCGGCGGCGACCGGAGCCGTTGGTCTGGTGCGGGGGAGGCGTGGGGGTCGCGGACGTGGAGACCGGCTGCGCCGGAGTCTGCGGCTGGGGCTGCGCCTGTCTCGGAGCCTGGCCCTGCGCCGGCGCCGGTGCTTGCGACTGCGGTTGCGGCTGTGGGGAGGGGAGTTGGGGTGACGCGGACTGGCGGCCGAACGGTACGCCCTGGCCGAGCGTCCGCACACTGATCGCGCGCCCCTGGGTCGAGTTGGGGTCGACCGGGGCGGCGGCCTCGGCGGGTAGCGGTTGGGCGGTCCGCGCAGGCGCGGTGCTCTCGGGCGGGAGCGGAGTGCCGGAGGCCGGGGTGGCCGGCTGCGCAGGTGCCGCGGGCGGTACGGGTGCCGTGGGCTGCACGGGAGCCGCAGCCTGCGGGGCGACGCCGGTGCCGGACGTGTCCTCGGCGACCGGGTGCGGCCAGGGCATGGCGGTCCCGCCCGCCGGGGTTCCCTGAGCGGGAACGCCTGCCACCGGAACGGCTGCACCCGGAACGGCTGTACTCGGAGCGCCTGCTGTCGGGATTCCCTGCGAAGGGATTCCTTGCGACGGGATCCCCTGCGGCGGAGTTCCTGTCGTAGCGGGCTGAACCGGAGCCTGGTGAGCGCGGCGGCGTCCTGTCGGTGTGGGAACGGGGTGCGGCTGGGGCGGAGTGTGGTCGTCGGCGGGGTCGTGGAGCATCGCGTCGTGACGGCCGTCGTCTACCTGGCCGTAGCTCTGGACCTGACCGTGACCGTGGCCGTGACCGGACGGGTCGTGGTCGGAAGCCTGAGCCGAGGCCTGCTCCTGCCGCTGGCTCTGGGCCTGCGCCTGCGCCTGCGCCTGGACGTACTCGGGTGAGCGGTCCGCATCGGCAGGCGGGAGCGCGAACACCGTGCGGGCGCCCGCCTCCTGTGTGGCGGCACGCTCCGCCGCTGCGGCCAGCGCACGTCGACGCCGCCCGGTGGGCTCCGTTCCGCCGCCTGCGACGGCTACCTCCGCCCCACCCTGGGCCTCGGGGCTCGAAACCGGCGCCGCGGGCAGCGCGGGCGGCAGGGCGTGCTGCTCGGTGTCGCGGCGCGCGCGTCGCCCGGAGGGAGCGGGCACCCCCTGCGGAGGAACTGTCCCGCCCAGCCCCGTACCCACGGCGGCGGTCCCCGCGGCAGACTCGGCCGCGGTCACGACCGCGCCCTCGCTCACACCGTCGACGACAGCAATGGCAGCGGCAGTGGCAGCGATCTCGGCAGGGTTGGGCTGCCCACGCCGACGCCCATGACCACCGGAACCAGGACCCCCGGCACCGCCGGGCCCCCCGAAGCCACCGGAAGGACCGGAACCACCGGAAGGACCGGCCCCGCCCGAGGCGTCGCCGTCCTCGGTGTCCTCGGCGTCTTCGATCCCCGACGCCTGTGCCGGAACCGACACCTCGCCGGTCGCGGCCGCGTTCGCAGCCCGCCGCCGACGACGCCCCGTGGGTGCGGCGGCACCGGTCTCGACAGCCGCATCACCGGGCGCAGGGGCGGCGGAGCCGACTTCGCTCTCCAGGAACGCGTCCACGGAGGACCGCCGCGCACGCCGCCGCCCGCCCCCCTGGTGCGAGGCCTGCTCGGGAACGGCGATCTCGGCACCGGTAGCCACCGCGCCGTCTCCCGCGCCGGTCGGCTCGGACAACGCGACGGGCGCCTGCGGCGGAGTCATGGCCCCGGCGCCGCCGCCGAGCGGCACTTCGAGCACGAACGCGCTGCCGCTCATCCCCGGCACCTCGTGCGTCTGCAGCACACCGCCGTGGGCCCGCACGATCCCGCGCACGATCGGCTCGTGCACCGGGTCTCCCCCGGTGTACGGCCCGCGCACCTCGATCCGTACGACCTCACCGCGCTGTGCGGCGGCGACCACGACCGTGTTGTCCATGTAACCGCCCGCCGAGACGGGCGCGTTGCCCGTCGCGTCGACGCCGGCGACATCGGCGATGAGGTGCGCGAGCGCCCTCGCGAGCAGCGCGGGGTCGACCTCGGCCTCTATGGGCGGCGCATGCACGGCGAACTGGACCCGCCCGGGCCCGATCAGTTCCACGGCTCCGTCGACACCGGCAGCGACGACCGCGTCGAGCATCACCGCCGTACGCACGACGTCGACGTCGCCGGAGTCGAGGAGCTGGTAGCCCAGGACGTTGTCGACGAGCGTGGTGATGCGGGAGTAGCCGGCGGCGAGGTGGTGGAGCACCTGGTTGGCCTCTGGCCACAGCTGTCCGGCGTCGTCGGCGGCGAGCTTCGACAGTTCGCCGCGCAGCTGGTCGAGCGGGCCGCGCAGGGACTGGCCGAGCACGGCGAGCAGCTGGTCGTGCCGGGCGGTCAGTGCTTCGTAGCGGTCCTTCTCGCGTTCGCCGAGCGCCGCGTACCGCTCGTCGCCCGCCGCGAGTTCCTCCTCGTGCTGCTCGCGCAGCTCGGCGAGCTCGGCCGCGTGCCGCTCGCGGAGCTCCTTGAGCTGCTCCTCGTGCTCGGCGGCGACCCGGGTGAGTTCCTCCGTGTGCCGCTTGGCCTCGGCGTCCTTCTCCTCGGCGAGGGTGTCGTACGGCCGCCGGTCGGTGAACGTCATGACCGCGCCGACGAGCTGGTCCCCGTCGCGCACCGGCGCCGTGGTCAGGTCGACCGCCACCGTCGCTCCGGACTTGGACCACAGCACCTGCCCGCGCACCCGGTGCTTGCGCCCGGAGCGCAGGGTGTCGGCGAGCGGCGACTCCTCGTACGAGAAGGGTTCGCCGTCGGACCGCGAGTGCAGGATGAGCGAGTGGAGGTCCTGGCCGCCGAGGTCGCTGGCCCGGTAGCCCAGTATCTGCGCGGCGGCGGGATTGACGAGGACGACCCGGCCCTCGGTGTCCGTGCCCACGACGCCCTCGGCCGCCGCGCGCAGGATCATCTCGGTCTGCCGCTGCGAGCGCGCGAGTTCGGCCTCGGTGTCGACGGTGCCCGACAGGTCGCGTACGACGAGCATGAGCAGCTCGTCAGGGGTGGGGCCGTAGCTGTCGTAGGCCTGCTGGCCGTTCTCCAGATTGGCGCTGGTGACCTCGACGGGGAACTCGACGCCGTCGGTCCGCCGCGCGATCATCCGGGTCGGCTTGGTCCGCCCGCTCTGGTCGATCGTCTCGGGGCGCCGCATGGAGCCGGGGATGAGCCGCGAGTCGAACTCGGGCAGCAGATCGAGCAGTCCGCGCCCCACCAGAGCCGTCCCCGGGGCCTCGAAGGCCTCCAGGGCGATGGTGTTCGCGTTGACGACGGTCCCATTGGCGTTGACCAGCACCAACGCATCGGGCAGCGCGTCCAGTATGGCTGCGAGGCGAGCAGCGCCTCGGGATGGCCTGCTGCTCACGAGACGCTTCCTCCCTGTTACCGCACCTTGCCGACCGCGGATGCCATCTTGCCAACCGGCCCGCAGCGTGTCACGCGAGGGAGTCTACGGGCAGAGGTTGCGTCGGCGGTCCCGGATGAGAGGGAGGTCGCACGCAGATGACACGCAGAAGACACGAAGAACCTGTGCCCGCGCATCCCACCTGAGGAAACCCGCGGAAGAAACCCCCAGGTGACTCCGTACGGGACTCCGAGGTGACTCCCTTCGAGTTCTCCTGGGACTCCACTCGGCCTCCACGCGGACTCTCCTCAGCTTTCCTCGACTCCCCTCGGGCTCCTCATCGAGGGGAAGAAGGTCAGCGAATGTCGGGGAGCAGAGGCACGAGAGCGTTCCACCGACCGATCTCGCATCCGTTGCCACGGTCGAACCTGGCGTCGACCGGGCGGCCGGCCCAGGTCCCCGTCACATGTGCGGTGGCCGGTCCGCCGTACTGCATCGTGCACATCGTCCCCTCCGCCACGGGAGCGAAGGGGTCCTTGCCCCAGGTGGTTCTCCGGTCGAGCGTGCTGCAGGCCGCTCCCGGGTCGGGGTGGCTGCCAGCGCCGGGATGGCACAGCACCTCGTACGTGCCGTCCGCGCCCGCGCCCGCGTCGTGCACGGTCACGGTCAGGTGGTCCGCGCCACGTCCGGGGGCCCCGTGCTCACCGAGACCGCCGGTGTCCTCGCCCGGGGGAGGCGGAGGCATCAGGGACGGCAGGTTCAGCGGGAGCGGCTCGGCGTACGCGGTGGCCGGTACGGCGGCCAGCGCGGCGAGGGACGCGGCGGTAGCGGCTCCGGCGGCGAGGAGGAGACCGGGGAGACGGGGGAAGCGGGAGAAGGCGGGGCGCGGCATCGCGTGACGAGGCAACATGACCTGGCTAACGCCACACGCTTCTCGCGGTTGCGCGCCCGCGCCCGACGGAATGGGCTTTGCTCTGCGGCCCGCACGCCTAGTACCGTGGGAGGCGATTGGTGACAGGCCGCTCGGCTGTGTCATCATCTGCACGCACCACTCGCGCTCGCGCGGGGGGTTGTGCTGGAGGCGTCGCCTAGTCCGGTCTATGGCGCCGCACTGCTAATGCGGTTTGGGACGCAAATCCCATCGAGGGTTCAAATCCCTCCGCCTCCGCACCAAGATCCGAAGCCCCGGTCCTCCTGGACCGGGGCTTCGGCGCGTACGGGACCCCTCGCGCGCCAAGACCCTCCCAGGGCTCGTTTGCGCAGCTCACAAGGGGTGCGGCAAACGGATTTCACATGGCGGCGGCAGTCATGTAATGTTCTTCCTGTCGCCGCGAGCGGGTCGAAAGAACCGGGACCGAGACAAGCAAGACAAAAACAAAACAAGCACTCGTAGCTTAACGGATAGAGCATCTGACTACGGATCAGAAGGTTGCAGGTTCGAATCCTGCCGAGTGCACACAGGTCAAAGGCCCCGCCGGTTCGCCGGACGGGGCCTTTGACATCAGCGGGTGACATCAACGCGGTCGGAAACGGCCCTCAGTCCTCGCTGTCAGGCTCCGCCTCGCCCTCCGATTCCCTGTCGGGCTCGTCGAGGTTGAGCGCGTCGTCCATCCGCTCAGCGGCTGCCCTCAGCGTCGTGTCCATCACGTGCGCGTAGGTGTCCAGCGTCATCGTGATCGTGCTGTGTCCCAGTGCCCCCAGTGCCTCCATGATCGTGCGAGCGTCGACACCTTGGGCGAGTAGGACAGAGGCGCAGGTGTGCCGGAGGTCGTGCACCCGAACGCGGTGCACGTGCGCGTCCCTGAACAGGATGGTCAGCATCCGGTTCAGGCCCCGGGGGTCTGTGACGCCACCGGTCGCCGTGGTGAAGATCAGGCCGTCCGGCTGACCTGATGTGGGTTGCCACTTCTCGCCCGCGACCAGTCGTTCCCGCTCTTGCTGCTCACGATGAGGCGCGGCCCATGACGCACTGAAGCAGCGTGGCTGAGGCCGGTGCGGGGTTGCTGGAAACACACGTGACGGGTGCCTGTTCGACGCTCCCGCCGTCGTGGCTGACTTTCGAGGGCTCACGTCAGAACTGGGCTTCTGCCGACCGAACCGCAACAGTGATCCTCTCCAACTCGACAACAGGAAGCCGGGGTTGCAGCCGAACCCGCATTCGAGCACGCCGACCGCCCCGGTACCACCGGCACCGGGGTCCTGATCAGGGCTTCCGCGACCGGACCACCCGGAATGCTGTCCAGGCTGAGGGGTGGTCCGGTCTTTCGTTGTTGGTTGTGGCCGTTTGTCTGCCGCCCCATGAACCGGGGCCTCGGGATCAGCTGAGGGCCTTGCCCACCTCGTAGATCGTCGGCCGGTCCTCGGGGGCATGGCTGAGCATCGCGTCGACCAGTTCGCCCAGCTCACCGGGCGCCTTCACGGGACGACGACGGCCGTTCGCCACGGCTTCCCGCTGTACGGGGCGCGGTGCGTCGTCCGGGTACTCGATCGCCCGCCAGCCGGTGGCGGAGATGAGCAGGGAGGCGCCGAGCGCGTAGATGTCGGCTTCCTGGGTCGGCTCGGCTTCGCCTGTGGCGAGTACGCTGCGGGCGATTTCCGGTGCCTCGTAGTGGACGAGGCAGCCACGGAAGGGGAAGTCGTATCGCTCGGGCACGTGTCCGCCTCGGGCAAGGGCGAGGTCGATCAGGTGCGTCCGCTCCGGTCCGATGATGAAGTGCGCGGGCTGCACGTCACCGTGTGCCCAGCCCTTGGTGTGGAGTTCGGCCAGCGCTTCGACGCACCCCAGCGCCACGCTCGTGTGCGGGGCGATGGACGAGTCCGGGCTACGGCAGGGCTCCCACAGCCGGTACAGGTCCGGGCCCTCGTGCCACGGCTGGAGGTTCCACGTCCCTTGCTCCCACTCGCCGTATGCGATGTCGTCGAGGCCGAGGCGATGCAGGATGGCCCCTTCGCGTGCGGGCGCGAGCGCGGTCCAGGTCTGGCCGGGCCAGTCGCTGGTGGCCTCGATCGGGTGGCCGAGCTTCACGGCGTAGTGACCCCGGTGGCTGTCCACCTCCCAGACCATGGAGCCCCGACGGTTGAGGACCAGATGCTGAGCCGTGGGCATGAGCGCGTTGAGCACCACGACCGGCAGTTCAGGGGGTGAGCCGGACAACGTCTCTTCTCCTTCCGGGCGAACGCGGCCGGCCCCGAGCCGAGGCCAGCCGCATCGCTATCGCTGTGGTCGGGGGTTACGCCTGACCGTACGGTCGGCCGCAGTCCGAGTCGCATTGCGCGAGGTTCGTGCCGTCCACGGTCCACAGATCGTCGAAGACCATGAATCCGGCTGCCTTCATGGCACGTGCCGAGGCGGCGACCTTCTCAGGGTCGCGGGCCCCTCCGCCCGGCATCGGGTTGTGGTGCAGGAAGCGGCCCGCGAACCGATCGCACAAGTCCGCGTACTCCTTCGTGTGCAGGATGAGCGCGTGCAGGCCGAGGTCCACGTCATCCGACGGGACCATGGGGAGGGTGGCGGTGGCCGCGGTGACCACGAACGCGACCGCCTGATCTGCGATCTGCTTGGCACGCTCGGGCGTTTGCCCGCTGTGGCTGACCACGAACTGGGCGAGGCTCTCGAACAGCTCCTCACCAGCCACCGAGCAACCGGTCCTCTGATCGTTCGCCGTTGCCGTCATGTGCATTCTCCTGGTGTGAGGTGGTGCGTGGCAGGTGAATTCCGCCCTGGTCGCCGAGTTCGGGTCGTAGGCGATGGAGAAGCGGACTGGGAGGCCAGCCCCGAACGGGAAGGGGGAGCCGGGGAATTGGCACCCGTTCGGGGTGGCCGGTCTACTGGCCGAGGCCGAGAGTCATGCCGATCACCAGGCCGCACGATCCGCTGATGCAGATGATGAAGAGGACTCCGGCGTATCGGCCGAGGGCGCGCATCACAGCCCGACCTGACTGTTGCCGTTCTTGACGGTCAGACGTGCGCTCAGTTCCTCCCGCGAAGTGGGCGCGGCCACCTGGTCCGGCATGACGTCCCACTCGATGCCGCCACAGAGCGGTCTCATCTGCACACGACCGCCGATCTCACCCATGACGACGCCGATACGTCCCCGGGCGCTGTCCTTCGCCAGTTCACCGATGCCTGGTCTGGTCTGCTGGTTGCTCGCCATGTCTAGGAGCATCGTGATCCGGGGGCCGTCGCCAAAAGGTCAGGCTGATTACCCAACTTGGGTAACATCGCGGAAAGTAGAGAATCCGCGACGTTGCGTAGCCCTCGCAGTGTGGGAGCTTGCCCAATGCCCGACGCCGACCGGCCGCAGGAACTGCCCGCCAGGCTGCTCACCGACCCCGAGATGATCAACGCCTGCCGGGTACGGGACTTCGCGAGAGTCTTCCGGCTCCTGAAGGTTAGGGCGGGCATCTACCCGTCGATGATCGCTCGGCGATGCGAGCTGACCCCCAGCCGAGTCGGTGAAGTGATGGCTGGACGACGTCAGTTGCTGCACATGGAGGTCCTTGAGCGCATCGCGGACGGCTTGCGCATCCCAGGACACATGCTTGGGCTTGCTCGCCGAGCGTGGGAGACGCCTCAGGCCCTCGTGGTCGCGGAGCGCGAGGCGCCCCAAGCACCAGAGCCCGAGCAGCAGGTCCCGGCGTCGCTGCCAGGTCCCGACGTGGACAGCATCTTGGCGCTGGCCACGCGAACGCGCCTGAGCCCGGCCACACTTGAAGCCTTCCGTTCCTCCATCGAGGACTACTGGCGACGGGACGACCAGCACGGGGGCGAGGCTCTGCGACCGGCCATCGTCGGCCAGCTCCGGTATGTGGTCGGGCTCTTGAAGGAGAGCCGACCGCCGTCCATCCAGAACGGCCTGTACGGAATTGCGGCCGAGTTGGCGCGCCTCACTGGCTGGACCTACTTCGACGCCCGCCAGTACAACCAGGCCCGCGCGTACTTCACTGAGGCCCTGCAACTGGCCAAGGAAATCGACGACCGCCAGTTCATGGCCAACGTGCTGGCCTGCATGAGCTTGCAGGGCACGTACCAGGACAAGCCTGCGGACTCTCTGGCCCTCGTGACCGCCGCCCAGGACCAGGCCCGCTCAGCACTCGACTCCACCCCGCGGGTCCTGTCGATGCTGTCCATGCGGGAAGCCTTCGCCCACGCCACCCTCGGCAACCGGGACTTCACCCACCGGTCCATCGGGGAAGCGCACCGCCATTTCGAAGAGATCCAGACGAGCGACCCGGACCCGTCATGGGTGACCTACTTCGACGAGCCCAAGCTCATCGTGGACACGGGCATCGCCTACGGGCGACTGGGCGAGGCGGCGACTGCCGAGTCCTTGATCGCGGATGCTCTGCGGCGGGGGGACCGCACCAACCAGCGCGGCCGTGCGTTTCACACGTTCTGGCTGGCTCGCACGCAGTTGGACCAGGGCAAGCTTGACCAGTCGTGCCACACGGCCACGCAAGCTCTGGAGTCCGCATCGGCGGTGGTTTCCGAGCGGGTGTCCGGCCATCTTCGGGAGTTCTACGACCAGTTGGCCCCGCACAGGCAAGAGCCCGTAGCGCTGGCCTTCGAGGCGAGGCTACGGGCCCTTCTTCCACCGGTCAGCGGATCGCTTCATCCATGAGCAGGTACAGGAGGCCGACGAGCGAGCCGCTGCTCACAATCTCGCGGCGGTCGATCATCCCGCGTATCTCGCTGAGCGGGATCCACTCGATGCGGTCGGACTCGTTCTTCTCCGTGGGCGGACCCTCGTAGGTAGCTCCGTCCGCCCGGAAGACGTGGTGCTGCGAGTCGGTGATCCCGTTGGCCGGCTCGGCGTAGATGAGCGGCTTGATGGGGCCAGGACGCCAGCCGGTCTCTTCCAGAACTTCGCGGGCCGCTGCCTCTTCCGGGGTCTCCCCCTCCTCGACCAGGCCCATGGGCAACTCCCAGGCCCACGATTCCGTGATGAAGCGGTGCCGCCACATCATCAGGACCTCTTGGCGGTCGTTGACCACGGCAGCCACGGCCAGGTGCCGGAGGCGCACCACGTGGTACTCCCACCTGCGCCCGTCAGGCTGCTGAACGTCGACCAGACACAGATTCACCCAAGGGTTCGTGTAGATCTGTCGCTCACCGTGGGTCTTCCACTCCATACCTGCGGCCCCTCTCGATCGGTCTCCAGGATCGCAGACCGTCTCAGAGGATGGCGTACGTTCAGTTCCTTTTGCGTCACACTGACGAGATGCCCTGCGGAAGACTTACGTTCGAGGGAGCGTCCGAACACTCATGAGAGAAGTCCCGAACGTGTCGGGGATGGGCGCGTCGGCAGCGACTGTCTCCTGCACCTTCCCTTGTTCGCAGCTCGGCCTCCCTGATGCGGAGACCTGTGTCAGCCTGAAGTGTGGACCTCGAAGAGTTGCTCAGCGTTATGGACCGTGCTGCTGCCAACCTGGCCAAGCTAGAGGCCGTGTGGGCGCGCGCGTCAGCCTTCATCCCCAATAGCCCTGCACGGGGATCCAGCCCCGAATACGATGATCATCGTCGTGCATGGGCTGACCTCCTCCCGGGCCTGCCACCGATTGATGGTTCGACGATTACCGATCAGCTACCTGACATAGACGAAATGGGTCAGAGCTTTATCGACTATGCCGACATTGGCGAGCTTCCGGTAGCTGTTTGGGAAGAGGGCGAGAAGCCAGGCAAAGACCTTGCTGATTACAGGTATCGTCTACATCGTGCTCGACGGAAGGCAGTCGCAGGGCGATTGCAACAACTTCAGGCGCAAGTGGAAGTAGCGCTGCCAAACATTCTTCAAGGTGTTCCACGGGCATCTCGGGAACGACTCGCCAACCCTTCAGTCAACATCGTCACATCTGCGGTGAGCGAGATTGAGAGACTCCTGGGGGACACTGCGGAGAGGAAGGGGCGCTGGGCAGACCTTCACCGACATATTGCCTTCGGCGAGGGCCATGATTGGCACGATATCGCGGAGCTCGATTGGCCCAGCATCCAACCCGATATCGACAGCGGCTCCTTGTCCGATTCCGATCCGCTCCCTGTGCCGGACCTCGATCTTGGGATTGCGGCAGCCGGAAGCCTAACGGGTGAAGCCACGATCGCTCTTCCCTGGGAACGTCTGAATGATGACAAGTTCGAAAGACTTCTATACGACCTCCTGCGCGACTTTTCCGAACACGAGAACGTTCAGTGGTTGATGCAAACGCGCGCACCCGATCGTGGACGTGATCTATCTTTGGACCGCGTCATCAGAGACAGCACTGGCGGTGTGCGAAGCGAGCGGGTCATCGTCCAGGCCAAGCACTGGCAGAAGAGATCGGTGGACATGCCTGCCGTGGCGGCGACCGTGGCAGCCGTGAGGTTGTGGGAGCCGCCCCTCGTGCGCGGACTCGTCATCGCAACCTCTGGACGCTTCACTGCCGACGCAGTTGCCTGGGCGGAGCGACACAATGAGAGTGGCTCCACTCCGTACATAGATTTGTGGCCCGACAGCCGCCTGGAAAGCATGCTCGCACAGAAACCGCACCTTGCTGCAGCCCATGGTCTCCGATGACTTGTCTGCTCCCAGCAGTGGCGGACAAGCCGGTAGTGGCAGTACAGGCCACCAGTAGGGAAGGTGCCATAAACCGGAGCTAGGCCGACCCGGAGAGGCCTCGACCTGAGTATTCCCAGCATCTCACGAAGGGGTCGAATTGATCCATAATCACCTGGCGGCTGCAGTGCAGGGGAAAAGTACTGACTGGCGAATTTCGCTAGCAGTTGCAGTCGTTCCGGCATTGGCGGCCATTGTGGCCGCTATCATTGCGGCTCGCTCGGCGAGGAGTGCGAAGAAGTCGGAGATTGACGCTCAACATCTTAGAGATCTCGAAGCGCGGATCTCAGAGAAAAAGTACGAAGTATACAAACCCATGATCAACCTCTTGAAGGATATCCTGGACCGGCGTTCAATGTCGGAGGATGAATTCAAGAGTCGAATATCGGAATTTTCGGCATGGGTTACCATCTTCGGCTCCGATGAGGCTGTCAGGGCATTCCATCACTTCATGCAGTCGACATATGCAGGTAATACGCCTCCTATTGTCTTGATGAAGCTCTATGCCGAATTTGTGCTATCTGCGCGTCGAGATATGGGGTATCCCGATACGACTATCAATGTCAGGCACTTCCTGGGTATGCGTATCAGCGATCTATACACTGACGCATTGTTCTCCAAGGTCGACTGGCCGCTAGCCGATCTTTGTCGCGAAGTTGGTTGGACACCCCCCTGGGAGCAGGCGCCAGCCCCTTGATCTCGGTATAAGCGGTTCCGTTAACGTGCCACCGTAGGGTTGCGGAGCCGACCGCCCCAGCCGCAGAGGGTGTCTCCCACCGCATGCTCACAGTCGCTAGCGCGCCGTGCGCGGGTCTTGAACCTGTGAAGAGAGTTTGTAACTCAGCTGGTCATGGGGAGTGCGTGTGCCTTCGCACTACTTCTGCGGCAGCTGGGCCCAAAGATCGTTATGTGTTGGCCTCGCCGTTGGGATCTGACGGCAGCTCTGACGGCAACGACGGCACACAGACGCGCATGCTCGCTAACCTGAGCGATCGGGGCAGGAGGCGGCTGGCCCGGCGCACCGAGTGTTGCCTGATCCTACGGATCAGAAGGTTGCAGGTTCGAATCCTGCCGAGTGCACAGCAGACCAGAGGCCCTGTGGAGGAATCCGCGGGGCCTCTGGCTTTTGTCCTGACGGTAGTGCCCCGGGGTGAGGGGTGGGCGAAGGCCGCCGGTGTGTGCGAGGCGGGTCGCAGGGTGTGCATGGATGCGTTCGGCGTTGTCGGTGCGGCGTGAAGGGGCGGGCGGGTTGTGCCGCGATGCCGTGCGATCAATCAACAGGGGCCCCGGAGCTGGGCCGTGCCTCCGCCCTCCGGTCCGCTGTGTCGGCCTGTCTTGAGGCGTCGGCGTGGGGGCCCTTGTTACTCACTTTCGGGTGGCGTCACGCGCGTTGGTGGGGTGGCGTGGTGGGGGTGGCGAATGTCCAGGGCCAATGGGCGTGCGGGCTGCCGTCGTGCCGGGGCGTCAATCTGGTGCATAGGGTTGATAAATGGGTGATACAGGGGAGAGTAACGGTAATGTGGGTTATTCGTAACGTAGTTCACGTCTCATCCGCAATACCGGCACATCGGGGCCACGGTGTGGATGTGTGGCCGACCGGCCGCCACCCGCACACCGCACATCCCGTTGGTCGACTGGCCGCAGGCGGGGTTGTGCGCGCACTGAGCAGGGAGAACCTGTGCCTGTTTCCAAGATCGTAACCGTCCGCAGTCTGGCCGTCGTCGCGCTCGCAGCCGGCGCTCTGGCCGGGGCGGTGACCCTGCCGGCGTCCGCGGCCGACGGCCGTCCGCACCGGGCGAACGTGGAGATCAGCGGCGTCCAGTACAACGCCCCGGGCCGCTACGACGACTCGGCCCGCTCCCTGAACAAGGAGTGGGCGGAGATCACCAACAACAGCCGCCACGGCGTGAATCTGGACGGGTGGACGCTGGCCGACGAGGACGGTCACACCTACACCTTCCACCACTACCGTCTGGACGGAGGGGCCACTGTCCGCGTCCGTACCGGCGAGGGCCGTGACAGGGGTAGCAACCTGTTCCAGGACCGTCGCCACGAGTTCTTGGACAACGACTCCGACACGGTGACCCTTCGCAACGACTACGGCCGCTTCGTCGACGACTTCTCCTGGGGCGACCACCACCGCCACGGTGGCGACCATCGTGGTGACCACCGCGGCGGCGAGCACCGTGGCGACCACCGTGGTGGCGAGCACCGTGGTGGCGAGCACCGCGGCGACCACCGCGGCGGCCGCCGCTGATCCACCCCCGGCCCGCGGACGGCCAGTGTCCGGTGACCGGTGGCTGCGGACGGCAACGCTGACGGCAACCACGGCACACGTGGGCTGTTGATCACCACGGTCGGCAATCAGTTCCGGCGAAGACCAAGCTTCCCTCGGACTGCTTGCCCGATCCTGCGGATCAGAAGGTTGCAGGTTCGAATCCTGCCGAGTGCACACAGGTGAGAGGCCCCGCAGAGATGCGGGGCCTCTTGCGTTTTCGCGGCGTACAGCAGCGAAGTACAGCAACGGGCCCCAGGGTGGAGCCCGCTGCTGGTCGGTCTGAGGATCGTGTCGCCCTCCTACGACCCCGCTACGTGAGCATCACCGCCACGATGACGGCAGCCACGGCCGCCGCGCGGGTCAATGCTGGTACCACGGTCGGGTGCTCCTTGGCGACGTACGCCACGAAGGCCGCGCAGAGCAGGGTGATGATGAGCCGGTCGGTAGTCACTCACGTGCGTTGGCCTACCGCTTCATCACCAACCCAGACCCCCAGGACATACCAGCCTCCGATCACGAGCGCCTGAAGCGGATCGAAGCCAACCTGGCCGAACTCACCGAACTGCTGCGAGACCGTTGAAGGGCGCACCGCACCAGGCCGTCTCGGTTTCCGTCTCATTCAGCCCCGTTCACCGTCGTTCAGCCGAGACCGAAACCCGTGGCCGCTCCCACGGCCGACCGCCCATGAACCCAGGTGAACGCCCCCGCACGCATCCCGCTGCCCCACCACCACAGTTGGAGAGCGTGTTGGCCCGAAGCAGTCCAGCGTGGCCAGGCAGGTCAGGCGTCAGCTGGTTGTTTCAGGGCCCCAGTGGTTCGGTCCCGCTCCGCGCCAGTCGATCCACGGGACACTCGCGACGTCGGCTGCGTCGATCTCCAGGCCGGCTCGGCGGAGGAACTCGGCCAGGTCGACAAGGTTGTGGGCCAGGCCGAGGATTTCGCCGTCCACGCGCACGCGCCGGCCACCGGTAGGTGAGGGTGGATGGACGATCACGCGTATGGGTCCGGACATGCCTTCAGGATCATCCGGGGTGTACGGTCCCGCACTCCAGCGCGTCATTCGAGGACCCTCGGCGTCCGGCGGACAGCACCCGTCGCGGTGAAGCTGCAGATGGGTCCGGTGATGAAGCCTCTCAAGTCCGATCCCGGTCCAGCCGTCCCAGGTCGCGCAGCTCCTGCCACGCTGCGGGGCTTGGCCGCTGGTGCTGCCAGTAGGGGTGGAAGTACACGTGCGTCGACAGTCGGTGCAGGCGTCGGCGCAGCTCGGTAAGGCCGGGGCGCTGGGCGAGCTGCTGGTAGGTGGCGCTCCACTCCTGCTGTGCCTGGGCGAGGTCGGCGGGGAACGGTCGCATGACCAAATTCAAGCATGTGTTCGATTTTCTCGTCCATCGAAGACGCCGGGCGCCTGTGCCGCCCATTGCCCCGTGCCACTGGATCTTGACCGTTTGTCCTGACGGCCATCTGCACGGGTGCAGCCTGTCGTCACCGTTCCGTCACAAGTGGTCGCCGCACGGAACCCTGCCGCTCTCCCGCCCTATCTGCACTCACGTACCACGCGTACCGCGGGGCAACAACCGACGACCGAAACCCGCGGACGAGACGACTCAGGGGGAAGACAGCATGCGTCACAGCAACGGCATTCGCAGGGCGGCTCTGGCGACGACGGCGGTCACGGCCGTCGCGGCGGCGGTGACCGGCATCCTGCCCGGCACCGCCATGGCGGCGAGCACCTCCACCCCGCCGCCCGCCTGCCGGGCCTCCGCTATCCAGGTCAGCGCCTGGCAGGCCGCCCACCCGCCCGTCGGGACCGGGACCGGGGCGGCGGTCGTGAAGTTCACCAACGTCTCCGGGAGAACGTGCGTCCTGAAGGGCCACCCGACGGTCGCGGGCGCCGGCAACGGCTCCCCCTCCCACAACACCCCGCTCAAGGTCACCCCCACAGGCAGGGCGACCACCGTGACGGTCCGGCCGCACGGCAAGGCGTGGGTGAAGCTGACCTTCGTCCAGGTCCAGGGCGAGGGCGACGGCTACTGCGAGTCGGGCAAGACCCCGAAGGCGTATCCGACGATGGTCATCGGGCTGCCGCACTCCGGGAAGCACCAGGTCGCCCTGAACGACGGGTGGTGGGCCTATTGCGACAACAAGGTGACCGTCACCCCGGTCTCGGCGGTCAAGCCTTCCTGACCCCCGTCCCCACAAATCGAGCAGCCTGCACGACGATCGCAAGGCTATGACCTGCACGTTTACGAGGAACTGCACATAAGTGCAGGTCAGTGACTCAGCGCACCTTCAATGCGCTGAGTCGCTGACCTGCGGTGATCAAATTCCGATGACACAAACTCGCGTCCGTCCCCGGACGTTGCGTCCGGGGCCTCTTGTGTTGGGCTGTACAGAAGCGAAGTACAGAAGCGAAGTACAGCAGCGAAGTACAGCAGCGGGCCCAGGGTGGAGCCCGGTGCCGGGAGCCGTGGTGGTTGCCAGGAGGGGCCGGAGCAACTGTCGTGCGTGCTTCGGGCGGCGGATTCGGATGCTTCTCCCTGCGGGTGGACCTGCGGTGGGGATGTGTCCCAGAATCTGACGGCATGGATTCGACCTTCCTGGCAGCACTGATCGCTGCGACGGTCACCGTCGGCGGATGGATGGCAAACCACGCGCTGTCCGCCCGGGCCGATCTGAGGCGAAGGCAGGCCGAGGCGAGGCTCACCCATGTGGAGAACCAGCTGGAGCAGCTCTACGGCCCGCTCCTCTTCCTGGTCGAGGAAGGGCGGTCGGCCTTCCGGGACTTCTGCGACACCCTCGGGCGCCACTATGTGTTCGCCGCGGGCAGGCCGCTCAGCCCGGAGGACCAGGAGCTCTGGCTGTTCTGGGTGGACCACGCGTTCATGCCGCGCAATGAGGCGATCCAGAACCTCCTGTCCGCGAAGACCCACCTCATCGTGGGTGACCGGATGCCCGACTCCTACCTGGCCTTCATCGACCACTACAACTCCTGGCGGGTGTCCCACCTGAGGTGGAAGGAAGAGGGGGTGCCGTATTCCTGGCGCTCCAAGGCGAACTGGCCGAATTCGTTCGAGACAGAGGTGATCGAGTCCTACGGACGCCTCAAGGATCTGCAGATCCAGCTGGCAGGCCTGGTGAGAGGCGTGGATGCCTGATCGTGCTCGCACCCACGGCCTCGGATTCCACGCCATGAGGTCAAGGTGCAGGCTGGTTCGGCGTCGCCTGCTGTGGGAGGTCTCGCCGACAGGCCGGGTTCTCCGAACGGCAGCCGAGCACCGAGGTCTTCATCCGGCGGCAGAGCCCCGCCGGCCATTGACGGCAATCGTCGGCAGAGCCCCGTCGGCCGTTGACGCAATCGTCGGCAGAGCCCCGCCGGCCGTTGACGCCGCCGTCGGCAGGGCGCGGTCAGGTGATGCCCTGCTCCAGGAGGATCTTGAGAGCCGCCTCGTCCCTCGGTACCTCCTTGCGGGCGTGAGGGCGGATGACCATCGGTACGAGGACCTTGCCCCTACCGTGGGACTCGAAGTCGAGGTCGAGGGTCAGGCGTGAGCGGCTGCCGTCGCCGAGCGCTTCGATCGTGCCGTGGACCTTTCCCCTGACAGGGCCGTCGATGCCCCGCATGGACCAACTCCTCGGTGGGTCGAACTCCGTGACCTCCATGGTCATCGGGAACTCGCGCCGGCCGACCCGCCGGGTCACTGCGACCCTTGAGCCCACACCGATCGGGATCTCGCCCACCTGATGCGCGGATATCGCGCTCTCCTGCCATTCCGGCAGGTGGGAGGGGTCGGTGACGTAGGCGTAGACGTCCTCGGGGCTTCGGTCGATGTCGATGGTTTCCTTGATCGCGGACATGGCGCCCCCTTCTCCAGGGTTCTCGTGTCCATGGTCCCACCGGTACGTTCGCCGGTCCTCTGCAGTGCGCCGGGGGTCCTTCGACGCCGGGCTCAGGCGGGAGGCGGCTGGATGTCCCCCGGCTCGGCGCAACCCCCCAGGAACGTGGCCATCAACGTGCCCGCTCGGCCGAAGAAGTCGTTCAGGACGGCGGTCTCGGCCGGGGTGTAGTCGGCGAAGAGTTCGTTGAGAAGGGCGTAGAAGGGCTCGTAGACGGCCCGGACCCGGGCGACGGCGGCGGGCTCTGCGGCTACGCGGACGCGGCGGCGGTCCGTGGGGTCGGAACGGCGAGCGACGAAGCCTGCGCGTTCGAGGCGGTTCAGGATGCCCGTGACCGCACCGGTCGTGACGTGGGCGCGCTGGGCGAGGTCACCGGCCGTGAGCAGGGTGTCGCCCGCCTCCAGGATGTACGCGAAGCACGTGAGGTCGGTGACGTTCAGGTTCAGCTGCTGGGCCACCGTCTGCTGGCCGATCATGCTCGTCGCGATGAGGTGGTCCATCGCCGCGAGCGCCTGGGCCGGTGTCGCGGGCGGGCGCGGCTTGCCCTGCTCCATGAAGATTCCCTTAGCGCGTGAGAGGTTTCTACGGTAAATTTCTTACGTCGTGAGGAACTTTGTCAGTCCAAAGTCCGGTCCCTCGCGTGAACTCCGCTGCCCGAACTGAGAGAGGCAGGTACGTGAGCGCACATCAGCATGATGAAGGACATACCGTCGCCGGGTGGACCGGGACCGTACTCGCCACCGTCGGGGTCACCGTGGCGGGAGCGGGCGTGTGTGCCGGGAACGCCCTGTGGGTGTGGGGCGGACCGGTGCTGGTCGTGATCAGCGTGCTGGTCACATGGACGCTCCATCTCACCGGGTGGGGCAAGCCGCCGGGGCCGCGGCCCGCTGATCAGTGGGCATGGCGGACGCGGGACCTGTCCGCTCGGCACGGCCATCCCGGGTGCGTCGGGTGCCGGCTGGCCGGACGGCGGCCCACGACGGATGCCGCGCCCGCAGCGACGGAACCCGCCCCGGGTGAATCCGGCCCCTGTGGATCCGTCCCCGGTGGATCCGTCCCCGGTGAACCTGTCACCGGCGAACCCGGCGATGTCAGAGGCCCCGCGTACGCTCGCGAGTGATGGCACGGATGTGGAGATGCTCGGGGCTGCGGTGGTCGGCGGACGGCCCCGTGCTGGTGTGGGGCGGCGGGCGCGGCAGTGCCCTGCCACGGGGGAAGCGGGTGGACTTCGGGGTGGTGGAGGACGGCGTACGGACATGTGTGGGCGCCCGGCGGCATATGTGTCCCCTGAGCGCGGCCGTGCCGGGGCGGAGCACGGGCGCCCGGTGCGAGGAGTGTGCGCGGCTGGACCGGGCGCACTCCGTGGCCGCCGACACCATCGCCGACGACCCGCGGCCGTACCACGTGTATCTCGCCTGGTTCGGGCCCGGAATGGTGAAGGTGGGGATCACCGCGGTCGAGCGGGGGTCCGCGCGGCTGCTGGAGCAGGGAGCCGTCTGCTTCAGCTGGCTGGGGCGGGGCCCGCTGATGGCCGCGCGGCGGGCGGAGGAACTGCTGCGCGCCGCGCTCAAGGTGCCCGACCGGATTCCGTACGCCGACAAGCGGGCGGTGCGGGCCGCGCTGCCGGACATCGGGGAACGGGTGGGTGAGGTGGGGGAGTTGCACGGGCGGGCCTCGCGGCTCGAAGGATGGCCCGAGTCGTTGGAGCAGCTGTCGTTCCGGGGTGTCGATCACTTCGGGGTGTTCGGGCTGGAGGGGCTGGCGCCCGCAGAGGGGGTCGTGCGTGAGCTGGTCGCGGGCGGCGCCGTCAGCGGGGAGTTGCTTGCCGCTGCCGGGCCCGATCTGCATCTGGCGACCGAGCGCGGTGTCGTCGTCCTCGACACGCGGCTGATGACCGGGTGGGAGCTGACCGCCGGAGGCGGTGGACTCACCGTCCCTGTAAGGGAGTTGAGGGGCACTCGGGACGCGGCCGCGCAGGACGGGTTGTTCTGAGGGGCGAATCCCGGCGGCGGCAATGGCAGAGGCTACGGGACCGGGGCCGAGACCGGGGCCGAGGCCGAGACCGGGGCCGAGACCGGGGCCGAGACCGGCGATGCCATGGCCATGACGGCGCTGATGGTCAAGAGTTGGATCCCTTATGGATCCCTTTCGGAAAGGGGCTGGACTGTGCAGGACGCCGAGGCCGATCGTGGGTGACATGAGCGATCAACCCATTGCACCTGTCGCCGCCCATGAACCCCCTTACTACGCCGTCGTGTTCACGTCCGTGCGCACCGAGGGGGACAACGGATACGGCGAGACCGCCGACCGTATGGGGGAGCTGGTCAAGGAGATTCCCGGGTTCCTCGGCGAGGACGCCGCGCGCACGCCCGGCGGGCTGGGGATCACCGTCGCCTACTTCCGGGACCTCGCATCCATCGAGGAGTGGCGGACGAACATGGACCACATGGCGGCCAAGAAGCACGGGCGCGCACACTGGTACGAGCGGTACTCCCTGCACATCGCCAAGGTCGAGCACAGTCATGGATTCGAGCGGGACGCCCATGGATGACATGGCCGGCATGGATGACATGCCTGACGTGGACGGCAGCACCGAGCCGGCTGAAGTCCGGCGGTTCTGGTCGCGGCTCGGGCTTCCCGGGCTCATCGACGTCCACACCCACTTCATGCCCGAGCGCGTGCTGCACAAGGTGTGGGAGTACTTCGACGGGCTCGGCCCGCTCACGGGCGGCGTCGAGTGGCCGATCACGTACCGGCGCGAGGAGGCCGAACGGGCGGCGCTGCTGCGGGAGTTCGGGGTGCGCGCCTTCACCGCGATGCTCTATCCGCACAAGGCCGGCATGGCCCAGTGGCTCAACTCCTGGGCCGTCGACTTCGCCCGCCGTACCCCCGACTGTCTGCACACGGCGACCCTCTTCCCCGAGCCGGGCGTCGAGGCGTATGTGCGGGAGGCCCTCGAGGCGGGCGCGCGGGTCTTCAAGGCGCACGTGCAGGTGGGCGCGTACGACCCGGGCGACCAACTCCTCGACCCCGCCTGGGGACTGCTCGCCGAGGCCGGCACCCCGATCGTGATCCACTGCGGGTCGGGGCCCGCGCCCGGCAAGCACACCGGCCCCGAGCCCGTCGCCCGGCTGCTGGCCCGGCATCCCCGGCTGCGGCTCGTCGTCGCACACATGGGAATGCCCGAGTACGCCGACTTCCTCGAACTCGCCGAGCGGTACGGCGAAGTGCGGCTGGACACGACGATGGCGTTCACCGATTTCAGCGAGCGCCTCGCGCCGTTTCCACGCGAGGCGCTGCCCCGGCTCGCCGACCTCGGCGACCGCGTCCTGCTGGGCTCCGACTTCCCGAACATCCCGTATCCCTACCTCCACCAGTTGCACGCCCTGGAGCGGCTCGGGCTCGGCGACGACTGGCTGCGAGCGGTCTGCCACGACAACGCGGCGCGCCTCTTCGCGCACACCGGGCGAGCAGCGGGGAGCCCGCCGGTGAGCTGAGGGGAGTGAGATCTTCCCAGGCGTTCCCTGAGAGGCACCTGTGTGTTTCTCAGGAAAATCACAGACAGTGGAAAGGGTGCTCTCAGGGGACCCCGACATGGTTTCGACCATGACCACGACCTCGCCCCAGGGGCGCACCGAACTGCTGAGGCCGGACGGGAGCCCCGTCCGAGTGCTTGTGGTGGACGACGAGCTGTCGATCACCGAGCTGCTGTCCATGGCCCTTCGCTACGAAGGCTGGCAGATCCGCAGCGCGGGTGACGGGACCGGTGCGGTGCAGACCGCGCGCGAGTTCCGGCCCGACGCCGTGGTGCTCGACATGATGCTGCCCGACATGGACGGGCTGGCGGTGCTCGGCCGTCTGCGGCGCGACCTGCCGGATGTTCCCGTGCTCTTCCTGACGGCCAAGGACGCCGTCGAGGACCGCATCGCCGGGCTCACCGCCGGTGGCGACGACTACGTCACCAAGCCGTTCAGCCTCGAAGAGGTCGTGGCCCGGCTGCGCGGGCTGATCCGCCGCTCCGGCGCCGCCGACCGGCGCTCCGAATCCGTACTCGTCGTCGGTGACCTCACCCTCGACGAGGACAGCCACGAGGTGTCGCGGGGCGGGGAGAACATCCACCTCACCGCGACCGAGTTCGAGCTGCTGCGCTTCCTGATGCGCAACCCGCGGCGCGTGCTCAGCAAGGCGCAGATCCTCGACCGTGTGTGGTCCTACGACTTCGGTGGCCAGGCCAACGTGGTCGAGCTGTACATCTCGTATCTGCGTCGGAAGATCGACGCGGGCCGCGAGCCGATGATCCACACCCGGCGCGGTGCCGGTTATCTGATCAAGCCCGCCGCGTCATGACCGGGCGACGACAGGCGCGTACGCAGAAGCGGGAGAGGCGGGCACGACAGCCGCGCACGCTGCGGACGCGGCTTGTCGTCGCGTCCGTGACGCTGATCGCCGTCGTGTGCGCGGTGATCGGCACGGTGACCACCATCGCGCTGCGCTCGCACCTGTACCACGAGCTGGACGACAAGGTGCACGAGGCTGCGATGCGGGCCGCCGGTCCGCTGGATCCCGGAAAGGGACCGCAGAACAACGGCCTTGCAGGGAATCGGGACCCCCTCGACTTCGTCACCAGGGGCCCGCAGTACAACACCATCGCTGCGGTCGTCGAGAACGGGTCCGTCACCGAGGGCGTCATCAACAAGGCCAAGAAGGACGCGAACGGGATCCCCAATCCCAAAAAGGTCGACCTCAAGGAGAGCCAGCGGGCCGCTCTGGCCTCCGTCCCGACGGACGGCAAGCCGCACACCGTGGACATCCCGGGCCTGGGCGAGTACCGCGTGCAGTACCAGAGCGGCGCCAACGGCTCGTTCTACGTGGCGATTCCGACCAGCGACGTCACCAACACCGTCAACACCCTGATCATCGTCGAGCTCAGCGTCACCGTGGCCGGCCTCGTCGCGGCCTCCCTCGCGGGCACCGTCATCGTCGGCGTCGCCCTCCGCCCCCTCCGCAAGGTCGCCGCCACCGCCACCCGCGTCTCCGAACTCCCCCTGCACACCGGCGAGGTCACGCTCAACGAGCGGGTTCCGGAGTCCGAGACCGACCCGCACACCGAGGTCGGGCAGGTCGGGGCGGCGCTCAACCGGATGCTCGACCACGTCCACGGGGCGCTGCACGCGCGCCAGCAGAGCGAGATGCGCGTACGGCAGTTCGTCGCCGACGCCAGTCATGAGCTGCGCACGCCGCTCGCGTCCATCCGCGGATACGCCGAGCTCACCAGACGTGGCAGGGAGGAGACCGGGCCGGACACCAGACACGCCCTCGGCCGGATCGAGTCCGAGGCCGGGCGGATGACCGGGCTCGTCGAGGACCTCCTCCTGCTCGCCCGCCTCGACGCCGGGCGGCCCCTGCAGCACGAGCAGACCGACCTCGTACCGCTCGTCATCGACGCGGTGAGCGACGCGCGGGCGGCCGGGCGCGAGCACAACTGGCGGCTGGAGCTGCCGGACGAACCCGCGCTCGTGTCGGCGGACGCCGCACGCCTCCAGCAGGTGCTGGTCAATCTCTTCGCGAACGCACGGACGCACACACCCAGGGGTACGACCGTGACCGCGCGTGTGCAGCGGCGCGGGCCGTGGCTGTGCGTGGATGTGCAGGACGACGGCCAGGGCATCCCGGCCGACCTGCTCCCGCGCGTCTTCGAACGGTTCGCGCGCGGCGACTCCTCGCGTTCGCGGGCCTCCGGCTCGACCGGGCTCGGGCTCGCCATCGTGCAGGCCGTCGCGGCCGCGCACGGCGGCGCGGTGACCGTCGACAGCGTTCCGGGGCACACGGTGTTCACCGTGCATCTGCCGGCACTCTCCCCGGCGACTCCCAGCCCGGCCCCCGAAACGAACTGGCAACCGCACTCACAGGCACAGCACAGCGCCACCACATGGGTGCAACAGGGCGCCTGACCAGAGTCGTTGTCATGCGAACCGACTCTTCTCCCGGCAACCTGCCGGCGCGGGAGCACCTCCCGGCCGGAAATGCCGGTACGCCTGTCCTGGACGTAGTGATCCCCGTCTACAACGAGGAGAAGGACCTCCAACCGTGTGTCATGAGACTGCACGAGCATCTCGCGCGCACGTTCCCGTACGCCTTCCGCATCACGATCGCGGACAACGCGTCCACGGACACCACGCCGCAGGTGGCCGCGCGGTTGGAGTCGCAGATCCCGGAGGTGAGGTCCTTCCGGCTGGAGCAGAAGGGCCGCGGCCGGGCGCTGCGCACCGTGTGGTCGGCCTCGGACGCCCCGGTCCTCGCCTACATGGACGTGGACCTGTCCACCGACCTCAACGCGCTGCTGCCGCTGGTGGCGCCGCTGATCTCCGGCCACTCGGACCTCGCGATCGGCTCCCGGCTGGCCCGCTCCTCGCGGGTGGTGCGCGGCGCCAAGCGCGAGTTCATCAGCCGGACGTACAACCTCATCCTGCGCGGCTCGCTGCAGGCCCGCTTCTCCGACGCGCAGTGCGGCTTCAAGGCGATCCGCCGTGATGTCGCCCAGGTACTGATGCCGCTGGTCGAGGACACCGGATGGTTCTTCGACACCGAGATGCTGGTGCTCGCCGAGCGCGCGGGGCTGCGCATCCACGAGGTGCCCGTCGACTGGGTCGACGACCCGAACTCGACGGTGCACATCGTGAAGACCGCGACCGACGACCTCAAGGGGGTGTGGCGGGTGGGCCGTGCCCTCGCCACCGGTTCGCTGCCGCTGGACCGGATCGCCCGGCCCTTCGGCGACGACCCGCGCGAGGGCGACCTGACCGACGTACCCAAGGGCCTGGCCCGCCAGCTGGTCGGCTTCTGTGTCGTCGGCGCCCTGTCCACCCTCTTCTACCTGCTGCTCTACAGCGGCTTCCGTACGTTCTCGGGCTCGCAGATCGCCAACGCGCTCGCCCTGCTCGTGTCGGCCGTCGCCAACACGGCGGCCAACCGGCGCCTGACCTTCGGCGTACGCGGCAAGGGCGGGGCCATGCGGCATCAGGCGCAGGGCCTGGTCGTCTTCGGCATCGGGCTCGCCCTCACCAGCGGCTCGCTGGCCGCGCTGAACGCGGCGACCTCCGACCCCGCGCACTCCACGGAACTGGCGGTGCTGATCGCCGCCAACCTCGCGGCGACCGTGCTGCGCTTCCTGCTCTTCAGGGCCTGGGTGTTCCCGGACCAGCGCGACGACTCCCCCTCGACCGTCGTCGCCTCCCACACCCCTTCCTCGCCCACCTATGCGACGGCTGCCGCCACGTCGCCGCAGCCGCCGCTCCCCCAGCGCCCCACCGCGCCCCGAACCCCGTACGACACAGCCCGGTTCCGTGCCGGTGAAGCCGCGGACCGCACCTGGGGCGACGCGACCATGCAACTGCAGGCCGTGCGCCCGCACGATCACGACAATCACGACGATCACGAGTCGAGGAACGCGCGATGACCACTCAGTCCGATACGAGCTATCAGGGGGGCGCGAGTCCCTCCGGCTGGGGGCCGCCTGCCTCAACGGCCGTGCAGCAGCCCGTGGTTCCGCCGCCGTCGGCCGTGGCACCCGACTCGGGTGAGCCCAAGCAGCCCTTCCCGCACCGCTTCTGGCGCGGCCGTCCCGAGGACCCGCGCTGGGTGCGCCCCGCGTTCCTGGGCCTGCTGCTCGCGACCGCGGCCCTGTACCTCTACAACCTGAGCGCCTCCGGGTACGCCAACTCCTTCTACTCCGCGGCTGTGCAGGCCGGCAGCAAGAGCTGGAAGGCCCTCTTCTTCGGCTCGCTCGACGCGGGCAACGCCATCACCGTCGACAAGCCCCCGGCCTCGCTGTGGCCGATGGAACTGTCGGTGCGCGTCTTCGGCCTCAACTCGTGGGCGATCCTCGTCCCCGAGGTGCTGATGGGCGTGGCCACGGTCGCCGTCGTGTACGCGGCGGTGCGACGCCGGTTCAGCCCGGCGGCAGGTCTGATCGCGGGTGCGGTGCTCGCGCTCACTCCCGTCGCCGCGCTGATGTTCCGGTTCAACAACCCGGACGCGATGCTCGCGCTGCTGATGACCGTCACGGTGTACTGCGTGATCCGCGCCCTGGAGGACGGCCGCACCAAGTGGCTGGTCTGGGCGGGCGTCGCCGTCGGTTTCGCGTTCCTCGCGAAGACCCTGCAGGCCTTCCTGATCCTGCCGCCGCTCGCCGTGGTCTACGCGGTCTGCGCGCCGGTGAAGCTGAGGAAGCGGTTCGGTCAACTCGCCCTGTCCGCCGGGGCGATGGTCGTCGCGGGCGGCTGGTGGGTGGCGATCGTCGAGCTGTGGCCCGCGGGCTCCCGCCCGTACATCGGCGGCTCGCAGAACAACTCCTTCCTTGAACTGACCTTCGGCTACAACGGGCTCGGCCGGATCAACGGCGACGAGACCGGCAGCGTCGGGGGTGGCGGCGGGGGCGGTGGCACCGGCCAGTGGGGCGAGACCGGCTGGAACCGGATGTTCAACTCCGAGATCGGCAGCCAGATCTCGTGGCTGCTGCCCGCCGCGCTGATCCTGCTGATCGCGGGGCTCGTCCTCACCCGGAAGGCCAAGCGCACCGACCTGGCCCGCGGTTCGTTCCTCGCCTGGGGCGGCGCGCTGCTGATGACCATGGTCGTCTTCAGCTACATGGCCGGCATCTTCCACCAGTACTACACGGTGGCCCTGGCCCCGTACATTGCGGCCGTCGTCGGCATGGGCGCGACCGTACTGTGGGAAGAGCGGTCCAAGGTGTGGGCGTCGCTGACGCTCGCGGGCTCGGTCGTGGCCGCCGCGACCTGGGGGTACGTCCTCCTCAACCGCACCTCCGACTATCTGCCCTGGCTGAAGTGGCTGGTGCTCATCGGCGGTCTGGTCGGCGCCCTCGGGCTGATCTTCGCGGCCAAGCTCGGGCGGCAACTCGCCCTCGCCGCAGTCGGGTTGAGCTTCGTGGCCTCGGTCGCGGCTCCGACGGCGTACACCCTCAGCACGGTGAACACCGGGCACACCGGGTCGATCGTCACGGCCGGTCCGGCCGGCGCGAGCATGATGGGCGGCCGGGGCGGCGGTCCCGGCGGCGGTGGCGGGGGCTTCCCTGGTGGCGGCCAGAACCAGCAGGGCGGTGGCACGGGTCAGCAGGGCGGCGGGATGGGCCAGCCCCCGACCGGTGGCACGGGTGGTACCGGCGGCTTCCCCGGCGGTGGCCAGAACCAGCAGAACGGCAACGGCAGCACCCAGGGCCAGAACCAGCGCGGCGGCACCGGCGACGGCGGCATGGGCGGTGGCGGCGGTGCCGGCGGCCTGCTCAACGGCGCGACCGTCAGCTCCGAGGCCAAGGCGCTGCTGGAGAAGAACGCCGGCGACTACACCTGGGCCGCCGCGGCCATCGGCGCCCAGAACGCGGCGAGCTACCAGCTCTCCACCGGCGACCCGGTGATGTCCATCGGCGGCTTCAACGGCACCGACCCGTCGCCGACGCTGGCCCAGTTCAAGGAGTACGTGACGGACGGCCGGATCCACTACTTCATCTCCAGCGGCTCCGGCGGCGGAATGGGCGGCAGCAGCTCCGGTACGTCCTCGCAGATCACCTCGTGGGTCGAGGCCAACTTCAAGAAGGTGACGGTCGGTTCGGCCACCTTCTACGACCTGACGCAGAAGTCGAGCGGCAGCAGTACCGGCTGACGGTACGGCGTCCGACAGCGGTGGCCCGGGGCGGCAACGTCCCGGGCCACCGCTATTTCGTTGTACACCGTATGGGGAGTGTTCTACGGTGTATGGCATGCCCTCCTCCCAAGGCCATCCCCAGCGGTGGCTGATCCTCGGTGTCATCTGTCTCGCGCAGCTCACCGTGCTGCTCGACAACACCGTCCTGAACGTCGCGATCCCCTCGCTCACCCGCGAACTGGGCGCCGCCACCTCCGACATCCAGTGGATGATCAACGCGTACTCGCTCGTGCAGTCCGGGCTGCTGCTCACCGCCGGCAGCGCGGCCGACCGCTACGGCCGCAAGAAGATGCTGATCGCCGGGCTGGTGCTGTTCGGCGTCGGCTCGCTGGTCGCCGGACTCGCCGACTCCACCGGGCAGTTGATCGCGGCCCGGGCCGGGATGGGGGTGGGCGGCGCACTGCTGATCACCACGACCCTCGCCGTGGCCATGCAGATCTTCCCGGCCGAGGAGATCCCCAGGGCGATCGGCATCTGGAGCGCGGTCAACGCGCTCGGATTCGCCGTCGGACCGCTGCTCGGCGGCTTCATGCTCGGACACTTCTGGTGGGGCGCGATCTTCCTGGTCAACCTGCCGGTTGCCGCGCTGGGACTGGTCGCGGTCGCGGTGCTCGTGCCCGAGTCGAAGAGCCCGACCGGGGACCGGCCCGATCTCCTCGGCGCGCTGCTCTCCACCATTGGCATGACCTCGCTCGTGTACGCGATCATCTCCGGGCCCGAGCACGGGTGGACGTCGGCACGGGTGCTGGGGACGGCCGGGGTCGCGGTGGCGGTACTCGCCGGATTCGCCTACTGGGAGAGCCGGATTCCGTATCCGATGCTCGACCTGCACTTCTTCCGGGACCGGCGGTTCACGGGCGCCGTGGCCGGTGCGGTCCTGATCACGTTCGGGATGGGCGGAGCACTGTTCCTGCTCACCCAGCATCTCCAGTTCGTCCTGGGATACGGGCCGTTGGAGGCCGGGCTGCGGACCGCGCCGCTCGCCCTCGCCGTCGTCGCCCTCAACTTCTCCGGCCTGTCCGCGAAGTGGACGGCGCGGCTCGGGACGCCGGTGTCCATCCTGCTCGGCATGGTGCTGATGTCGGGCGGGCTGGTGTCGATCGCGACGCTCTCGGGGAGCGGATACGGCGGCACGCTGCTGGGGCTGCTGCTCATCGGCGCCGGCTGCGCGCTGGCCAACCCCGCCATGGCGCACGCCATCATGAGCGCCATTCCGCCCGCCAAGGCGGGCGTCGGCGCGGGCCTCAACGGCACCCTCGCCGAGTTCGGCAACGGCCTCGGCGTCGCGGTGCTCGGCGCCGTCCTCAACTCCCGCTTCGCCGCGCTCGTTCCGGTCGCCGCGACGTCGCTGCCGGCCGCGCTCGACTCCGCCGGCACGGCCGGCGATCGCGGGCGGATCACCGACGCGTTCTCGTCGGGGCTCGAGACCAGCCAGTTGGTCGGGGCGGTGGCGGTTCTTCTCGGCGGACTGGTCGCGGCCGAGTTGCTGCGGCGGGCGGAGCGGGCAGACTCCGCGGTGGCGGTTTCCGCGTGACGCCCGCTTAGCATCAAGGGGGGCGGACCGGGGACTTCCGGCAGCGCCGCAGTCCCTGTTCGAGGAAGGTGCGCCATGGTGAGGGCAGCCGACCGGGCCAAGCGTCCGGCGCGGACCAGTGTCTGGCTGGAGGGCAAGGCCCAGCGGCGCGGCTCGGGCCGGAGTGGCGGGCAGCCGTCGGGGCTCGACCGGGACCGGATCACCGAGGTCACGGTGCGGCTGCTGGACGCGGAGGGGCTGGCCAAGTTCTCCATGCGGCGGCTGGCGGCCGAGCTGAGCGTCACCGCGATGTCCGTGTACTGGTACGTCGACACGAAGGACGATCTGCTGGAACTGGCCCTCGACTCGGTGTTCGGGGAGCTGGAGCTGCCGGATGCGGGGGGCGACGCGGGTGCGGGGGCCGGGGGCGGGAACGGGGCCGGGGGCTTGGGGTGGCGTGAGCAGTTGCGGCCGTTGGCTGTCGGCTACCGGGCGCTGCTGGTGCGCCACCCGTGGGTGTCGCCTCTCATCGGGACCTTCCTCAACATCGGGCCGCACTCCATGGCCTTCTCGCTGTGCGTCCAGAAGGTCATCCGCAGCACAGGGCTGCCGCCGCACGGGCAGATGGGCGCGATGTCGGCGGTCTTCCAGTTCGTGTACGGCTTCGGCACGATCGAGGGCCACTTCGTGCAGCGCTGCGCGTCGGCGGGGATGAGCCAGGACGACTACTTCCACCAGGCGATGAGCACGATCCGCGAGGAGCCGCAGTTCGCTGCGAACTTCGAGAACGCGGCGGATCTCATGGAGGCGCGTGGGGGCGACACGGTGGAGGAGATGCGGGAGCGGGACTTCTCGTTCGCGCTGGAGATGTTGATGGTGGGGATCGAGGCGATGGTCGCGCGCGGGTGACATTGCTGGCGGGGCGCCTGTCGCGGGGCGCGGTGCGGTGTGTTGTGGGTCGGGTCCGTGCCGTCTGCTGGCGTGGGCGCCGTTCGCAGGGGGGTGTGTTGTGGGTCGGGTCCGTGCCGGTACGTCTTGCCCGTCGCCGCGTGGGCGTACTGCCCGGGGGTCGAGCATGGCGGAGCTTGGCTGGGGGCCTGCTACGCGACGGGCAGAGACGTACCGTCACGGCCCCTTCCGTACGTACGCGGCTGCGGGTGCGTGGGGGCGGTTGCCCACCCGGCAGCAGCGGCGGGTGTGTGTGGCGCCGGGGGCCGGCGGAGCCTCGTTTCTGCGGGCGCGTGTGGCTGGGGTGGCTGCCCACCCGGCAGCGGGGGGTGTGTGTGGCGCCGGGTGGCCGGCGGAGCCTCGTTTCTGCGGGCAATTGTGCCGCCAGGGGCGGCACGGGTGGGCGCAGCGGCACCTCGTAAGCGCCGGGCTGCTTGACCCACCCCCGGCCGGCGCCAACGCCGGGTGACAAGGAAACAAGGGGTGCGCGGGGTTTGCCCGCCCACCCCGGGTGCCGTGAAGGTGGTCAGGCCAGGCGGGCCGGGAAGCCGCCGGTTGCGATGGGGCCCCAGCGGTCGGGGGTGACGCGGATGATCGACTTGCCTTGCTTCAGCATGGCCTCGCGGTACTCGTCCCAGTCGGGATGCTCGCCCGCGATGTTGCGGTAGTACTCGACGAGGGGCTCGACGGAGTCGGGGGAGTCGATGACCTCGGCGGTGCCGTCGACCTGGACCCAGGGCCCGTTCCACTCGTCGCTGAGGATGATCAGGGAGACGCGCTCGTCCCGCTTGGCGTTGCGGACCTTCGCCCGCTCGGGGTACGTCGAGACGACGACGCGGCCCGCGTCGTCGACCCCGCAGGTCAGCGGCGAGCCCTGCGGCCCGCCGTCCGCCCGCCGGGTGAGCAGGATCGCGCGGTGCCGGGGCCGGACGAAGTCCAGGAGCTCGTCGAGGGAGACGGAAGTGTTCGTCGCGATGTTCGGTGCCATACCCGCAGCCTATGACCGCACGGCCGCCGCCAGGTTGTCGTAGACCGGAACATCCCGCCGCAGCCCGGTCAGTTCCAGCAGCCGGTGCACCATTCCGTCCGGGTCCGCGACCACCCGCAGCTCGGCCCGGTCCCGCAGCCGACGGCGTACGTCGTCCACGAGGCGGATGCCCTGGGAGTCGATGAAGTCGGTGCGGGTGAGATCCAGGACGAGCACACGCAGCCGGGGCGTCCGATCCTCCACCACGTTGATGGTGTGGAAGAAGAGGTCGAGGGCGTTGCAGAGATCGACCTCCGCGGGCAGCGGGAGCAGGGTGCAGCCCGGCAGGTCTTTGGGGTTCGGGAGGAAGGTCACACGGCTCACCTGACAGACATTCATCCGGATTTCGGTGAGGCCGCTTCCTGACCCGTGGTCCCATCCCACCATGCCCGGGCGGGAGCCCGCCCGCTGTTCGACCGAGCGCCACGAGCGACCCATCGGAGCAGCTAAAGTGCTGTTCGTCCTGTGCTCGCAGTCAGGAATGTGCTGCGGAGCTCTCCTGCGCATGGTCGTTTGGCCGTGCATGCCGAAGAGGTTCGTGGTGGCTGTGTTCGACTTTTCTGAATTGCCCCGTTATGCGGTGGATACCGAGCTGGCCGAAGCTCTGTCCGTCGCGGCTCAGCAACTGCACGAGACGTCGACCTCCCACCACACCCTGCGCACCGCGGTCCGGCTGGCCGTGCACATCCTGCCCGGAGCCCAGCACGCCGATGTCTCCGTGCTCGAGCGCGAGGCCCACCGCCGTACCGTCGCCTGGACCGACGAGCTCGTCCGCACCGCCGCGGCCCTGAGTTCGCACAGTGATCAGCGGGAGCACTGGAGCGACCTGTGGACCACGCCCGTCGCCCGGATCGAGGACAGTGCCGCCGGGGACGAGGGGCGCGAGCCCTCACTGTCCGGCCTCGGGCTGCGCTCGGTGCTCTCGATGCGTTTGCGCGCCGAACGCAGAAAGCTCACCGTGCTCACGGTGTACGCGCGTGAGCCCGGCGCCTTCGACGAGTCCGCCACCCGGATCGGCAGGCTCTTCACCGCCCACGTCAGCATCGCGCTGAACTCGGTGACCGTACGCGAGCAGCTCACCGAGGCCATGCGCACCCGTGACCTGATCGGACAGGCCACGGGCATCCTCATGGAGCGCCTGGACATCGACGCGGCCGAGGCCTTCGACAGCCTCGTCCGCGCCTCCCAGCAGGAGAACGTGAAGCTCCGCGACATCGCCCGGCGCATCGTCGACGCCCGGGACGCGCGGTAACCGTGGGTGTGTGAGCAACTCCGTCCTGCGGCCCGGGAGTGAGCGGGCGGCGACGGGATACCCGTACGGCCATGCATACCTCAGCCGATTCGCCGGAGCTCCCGCAGGCCACCGCCCGGGAACCCGAGGCGCTGCACCAGGCGCTCGCGCAGACCGGTGGCCTCGACACCCTGCTGCGCGACCTCACCGAGCGTGCGGTGCTGGCTGTGCGAGGTGCGGCCGCGTGCAGCATCACCGTGCGCCGCGACGACCGGCTGCTGACCCTGGCCGGCAGCTCCGGACTGCTCAGCGGGCTCGACCAGCGCCAGTACGAGAACGGCCACGGCCCGTGCGTGGACGCGGCCGGGGACGACGAGGAGAAGCACGCGCCCGATCTGACGGAGGAGGACCGCTGGCCCTCGTACACCGACTACGCGCTGGCCAGCGGCGTCCGCTCGGTGCTCGCCGTGCCGCTCGCCGTCGACGGCGAGACCGATGCCGCGATCAACCTCTACGCCGTCACCGAGAACGCCTTCGATGACCGGCGCGAGGCCGTCCGGGCCTTCGCGGCGACGGCCTCCGAGGCGATCAACACCGCCCTGAGCATCGAGCGGGAGCGGACCTCCAGCGCCGACGTGCGGACGGCGCTGCTCTCGCGCAGCACCATCGACCAGGCGGTCGGCATCCTCATGGCCCGGGAGCGGTGCACCGCGCAGGCGGCACTCGACACACTGCGCCGCGCCTCCCAGAACTCGAACGTCAAACTCCGCGACCTGTGCTCGGACCTGGTGACCCGGGTGAGCGGCGCGGGTCCGTTGGGCACCGGCGCCCCCTCGGGCAACAGCGCCGGCGGTGTCAACGGGGCGCGGCGGGACGGCCGTTCACACCGCGGGTAGCGAATCCCCCTGCACCGCCTGGATGTCCAGCTCCACCTTGAGCGTGGTGCCGATCGCGGCGATGCCCGCCTGCACCACCTGGTTGTAGTTCATCGCGAAGTCCTCGCGGTGCAGTTCCGTGGTGGCCCGGAACGCGGCGCGGGTGCCGCCCCAGGGGTCGGATCCGGTGCCGAGGTAGGCGAGGTCCAGATCGACCGGCCGTACGACACCGTGCATGGTCAGCTCGCCGTGCACGGTCCAGCGGTCCGGGCCGGCCGGCGTCAGGCCGCCGGCGCGATAGGTGATCTCCGGGTACGTCTCCACGTCCAGGAAGTCCGGCGACTTCAGGTGGCCGTCGCGCATCCCGTTGCCCGTGTCGATGGACGCCGCGGAGATCACCGCCTCCACCCGGGACTTGGCGACCTCGTCCGGGGCGATCTCGATCCGCCCCGAGAAGTCGGTGAACCGGCCGTGCACGCTGGAGATGCCCAGGTGCTGGGCGACCGCGCCCACGGAGGAGTGCGCCGGGTCGATGGTCCAGGTACCCGGCGGCGGCAGCTCGGTGCCGCCCTGCCGGGCCAGTGTCACGGTGCCGACCTCGGCGCGGCCGCTCGCCGTGACGATCGCGCCGGCCGCGACGGGCGCGTAGCCGACCGCGGTGACGATCACGGTGTACGCCCCGGGGGCCAGAGCGGTCGTGTCGTGCACGGTCCCCTCGGCGTCCGCCTCGGCCCGCACCACCTGTGCGCCCGTCGCGTCCGTCACCGTGACGACCGCGTGCGACACGGCCCATCCGTCCCGCGTACGAATCCGTGCGGTCAGTCCCATCCCGTTTTCTCCCTGCAAAGCATCAAAAACTGGTCGTGAAAGGGCACAAAGAAACCGGCCCGTGGGGGACGCACCTCCGCTCGGAGTGCGCGCCCCACGGGCCGGGGTCCGAACTACTCGCCGGGGTGGGCGAGTTCGATGTCGTGGCCGTCGACTCCGCCGCCGTTGACGGTCAGGGCCGTGGCCACCGGCGGGTAGCCCGTCGCGATGACGGTGTACTCGCCGCTGTCCAGGTCGGTGAAGGCGTACGCGCCGTCCTCACCCGTCCTGGCCGTGCCGACCACGTTGCCGGCCGCGTCCACCAGCGTGACCCGCGCGTCACCGAGCGGCCCGCCGGGCGCCCGTACGACACCCAGGAGCTGGGCGCCCGCGCTGAGTTCGACCTCGACCCGGGTGACTCCGGTGCCGCCGACCTCGACGGGGAGGGCGACCGGGCGGTGCCCGGCGGCGTTCACCGCGACGGTCACGGCACCCGGGACCAGCTCGGCGAAGGTGAACTCGCCCTGCTCACCGGTGGTTCCGGTGGCCAGCACATCACCGCGCACATCGGTCACGATGACCATGGCGTCCTTGACGGGGGTCCCGCTCCCGGCGGCGCGCACGAGACCGCTGAGGCCGCTCGTACCGCTGAGGAGGATGTCGTACGACACCGGCTCGTCGTGCACGACGATCGTCGAGGCCTGCGGCTGGAAGCCGTCGGCGGAGGCGATCAGGACGTACGAACCCGTGCCCGGCGCGTCCACCGCGTAGGCGCCGTCGGCCTGCGCGACCGACCGGCCCAGCTGCCGTCCTGCGAGCGAGATCAGCGTGACCGCGGCCTGCGGCACGGGCGCGCTCTCGGCGCCGCGGACATGACCGCGGACCGGGATGCCGCCGGACCGTGGGGCGGTGTCGGGCGCGAGGGTGGCGACCGCCGCGAGCCGCTGCGTGCCGTCGGAGCCGACGTCCGTGGCGGGGGCGGAAGCGGCGGTGGTCGGGCTCGGAGCCGTCTCCGTCACGGTGGCGGGGACCTCGGTGCCGGCCGGGACCGGGGCCGTGGCCTCGGACTTCTCCGCCGCGGCCTGCGCCAGACCGCCCGAGGTGCGCAGCGGGACCTCCTTGATGAAGAGGGTGACGAGGAAGGCGAGCGCGGCCATGCACGCGGCGATCAGGAAGACGTCCGCGATGCCGTGGCCGTACGCGCTCTCCATGACCGTGCGCAGCGGCGCGGGCAGCTTGTCCATGTCCGGGATCTCGGAGCTGGAGCTCGAACCGGACGCCGCGGCCGCGTACTTGGGGCCGAGGTCGGTCAGACCGTCCTTGACGTAGTGGCCGATCCGGGTGGCCATGATCGAGCCGAGGACCGAGACACCCACCGCACCGCCGAGGGAGCGGAAGAAGGTCACCGTGGAGCTGGCCGCGCCGAGGTCGGAGGGGGCCACCTGGTTCTGCGTGGACAGCACCAGGTTCTGCATCATCATGCCGATGCCGAGACCCATGACCGCCATGAAGATCGCGATCTTCCAGTAGTCCGTGTCGTAGCGGATGGTGCCCAGCAGGCCCAGACCGGCGGTCACCAGCAGGCCGCCGGTGACCAGCCAGGCCTTCCACTTGCCGGTCTTGGTGATGATCTGCCCGGAGACCGTCGAGGAGACGAACAGCCCGCCGATCATCGGGATGGTCATCACGCCGGACATGGTCGGCGACTTGTCGCGGGCCAGCTGGAAGTACTGGCTGAAGAAGACCGTGCCGGTGAACATCGCGACGCCCACGAAGAGGGAGGCGATGGAGGAGAGGGTGATCGTGCGGTTGCGGAACAGCCGCAGCGGGATGATCGGCTCACTCGCCCTGGACTCGACCAGCACGAACAGCAGGCCGAGCACGATCGAGCCGCCGACCATCGCGTACGACTGCCACGAGATCCAGTCGTACTTGTCGTCGGCGAAGGTGACCCAGATCAGCAGCAGCGAGACCGCGGCGGAGATGAAGAACGCGCCGCCCCAGTCGACCTTCACGTCCCGCTTCACCACGGGCAGGTGCAGGGTCTTCTGCAGCACGATCAGCGCGATGATCGCGAACGGCACACCGACGTAGAAGCACCAGCGCCAGCCGAGCCACGACGTGTCGGTGATGACACCGCCGAGCAGCGGGCCGCCGACGGTCGCGACCGCGAACACGGCGCCGAGGTAGCCGGAGTAGCGACCGCGCTCACGCGGCGAGATCATCGCCGCCATCACGATCTGGGCGAGGGCGGACAGACCACCGACGCCGATGCCCTGCACGACACGGCAGGCGATGAGCATGCCGGGGTTCTGGGACAGACCGGCGGCGGCCGATCCCAGCACGTAGATGACGAGCGCTATCTGGACGAGCGCCTTCTTGCTGTACAGGTCGGCGAGCTTGCCCCACAGCGGCGTGGTGGCCGTCATGGACAGCAGTGCGGCGGTGACGACCCAGGTGTAGGCGGACTGGCCGCCGCCCAGGTCGCCGATGATCTCGGGCAGGGCGTTGGTGACGATCGTCGACGACAGGATCGCGACGAACATGCCGAGCAGCAGGCCGGAGAGGGCCTCCATGATCTGCCGGTGCGTCATCGGAGTGCCGTCGGCGGCGCCTCCGTGCTTGGCGTGAGAGCCCCGCACACCGGCTGGTGTGGTCGTTGCCATGGACTTCCTTCTCTTACGTACTTTCGTACTTATGCGGGTGTACGGGTGGTCAGTTCTGTTACGCCGTGTGCGTCTGTCACGCCTTCTGCGGCCGATGCGTACGGGTGCGGGGGCCGCTGCGGGGCGACCCGGCAGTCGCCGAAGCTCTCCCGCAGCCGGGTCATCAGCTGGATGAGCAGCCCGACCTCGTCGTCGGACCAGTCGCTCAGGCGGTCGGCGAGCAGTTGCGAGGTGCGCCGGGACAGCTCGTCGAGCCGCGCGCGCCCCGCCGCGGTGAGGTGGAGGATCCGCGAGCGCTTGTCGGCCGGGTCGGGGGACCGTTCGATCCAGCCGCGGTCGGCGACGTGTGCGACGTGGCGGCTGGTCACGGACATGTCCACGGCGAGCAGCTCGGCGAGCCGGCTCATCCGCATGTCCCCGTACCGGCCGAGCAGTGTCAGTACGGCGGCGGACCCGGCGGGACAGTCGTGCGGCAGGATCCGCCCCAGGTCCCTCTTCACGGCACCGACGGCACTGAGCTGACGAGCCAGCTCCTCGTACTGCGCCTGCTCCGCCATCACACCTCCCGCATCGTTGCTTAGGGCAACCATAAGAAATGATGGTTGCTGCAGGCAAACGAATCCGGGTCTCCGGTCCTAAAAACTTGGTAAAGCGAGGTGGGGGTGCACAGCCTGTCCGGCGTTTGAGACGAGGCCGTCCAGGCCGAAACGGGGGGTCCGGGGGCAGCGCCCTCTGGGACCAGGACACCCCGGCCGCCCAAAAATCCGACCCGAACAACAACCCCGGCACTAGGGCAGCCCCCAGGTATTCGCTAGGGTCCTGCCCCATGGCTAACACCCAGGGCCCTGAGGGCAACTACGACCCCGCGGGCAGCACCCAGATGTTCCGTGCCTTCGTCGACGAGGGCCCCCAGGGCCGACAGCAGCAGGCCGCGCCCGCTGCCGCCGGGCCCCGTGTCGGCCTGATCATCGGGGTGGTCGTCGCCGTGGCGATCATTGCCGCCGTGGCCTGGCTCGCGCTCTCGTAGAGGCGCCCCCGCCGGAAGACGTCACTTCCACCGGACGGACACGTCCCGCGTCTCGATGTGCATGCCCAGCGGCACCCGCCAGTCGTCGACGCACACCGTCCAGGTCTTCTCCTTCTTCGCGCCGGCGGCGATCGGCGCGGGAAGGCTCACGGTCGACCCGATCGTCGCCCAGTCGATGCCGAGCGCGCCGATGATGTGCGTCCCGAAGGTCACCGTGCCCGAACGCACCGCGGCGCCACCGGTGTTGCGGAAGGCGACGGTCACCTTCTCGCACCACCGCCGGTCGGTCGCCGCCCGCCGGGGTTCGCCGACGTCGAGCACGGCGGGCCCGGCCGGAGGGTTCGCGGGAGTGGTGCTCGGCGGCGCGGTGGACGTACCGGAGCCGCCCGAACTCCCGCTCGTCCGCCCGGAGTCACCGCCTCCGCCCGGCGTCGACGACGAGGGCGAGGCCGTGGACGTACGACCGTTCGTGGCCCCTTTGTCGGAACCGCTGCCGCTGCCGCCGGAGCCGGAGCCGGCCCCGGGCCCGGCAGTGGACCGCGCCTCGGACGTCGCCGAGTCCGAAGCCGCCCCGCCCGGACTGCCCGAACCCCCCGGCCCATTGGCGCTGTTGGAGCTGTCCGAATTCTCGGACCCCTCAAGCGGTGCCAGTGAGACATCGCCCGTCGGGGCCGCCGCCGAAACGTGAGGTGGACCGCCCGCGGCGCCCACTGCCACGTATCCGCCGCCACCTCCGCCGCTTCCGCACGCGGCCAGCAGGGCACCCGCACAGACCACGGTCGCCGAGGCAGCCACAAGGGCACCTCGGCGACCACGTATTGACCCTCGACGCATCGCGCCAGTGTGTCTGACGATCCGTCAATTATGAAGATGCGGGGCGGTGTCGGGACGGTCAGTCGGAGATCAGGCCCTCTCGCAGCTGGGACAGCGTCCGGGTCAGCAGGCGGGAGACGTGCATCTGCGAGATGCCGACCTCCTCGCCGATCTGCGACTGGGTCATGTTCGCGAAGAAGCGAAGCATGATGATCCGGCGCTCGCGGGGCGGGAGTTTGGCCAGCAGGGGCTTGAGGGACTCGCGGTACTCGACGCCCTCAAGGGCGGTGTCCTCGTAGCCGAGGCGGTCCGCGAGGGAGCCCTCGCCGCCGTCGTCCTCGGGGGCGGGCGAGTCCAGGGACGAGGCCGTGTACGCGTTGCCGACCGCGAGGCCGTCGACCACGTCCTCCTCGGACACGCCCAGTACGACGGCGAGTTCGGCGACGGTCGGGGAGCGGTCGAGCTTCTGCGAGAGCTCGTCGCTGGCCTTGGTGAGGGCGAGCCGCAGCTCCTGGAGCCTGCGCGGCACCCGCACCGACCACGACGTGTCGCGGAAGAAGCGCTTGATCTCACCCACGACGGTCGGCATCGCGAACGTCGGGAACTCCACCCCGCGTTCGCAGTCGAAGCGGTCGATCGCCTTGATCAGGCCGATCGTGCCGACCTGGACGATGTCCTCCATCGGCTCGTTGCGGCTGCGGAAGCGGGCTGCCGCGTAGCGCACGAGCGGGAGGTTCAGCTCGATGAGGGTGTCCCGGACGTAGTTGCGCTCGGGGCTGTTCTCGTCCAGCGCGGCAAGCCGCAGGAACAGGGAGCGGGACAGGGTGCGGGTGTCGATGGCTTCCGAGGTCCTCAGAGCCGGTACTTCCGCGGCCGGGAGGGTCGGGGCCTCCACCGCCTCGGGGACCGGGACGTCGTGAAGCGCGTCGGGCGCCGGTTCGCTCTTCGTGAGCGTGAGCACCTTCGAGCTGCCCTGGTCTGCGGACATGCCACCCCCTTTGGGTCGCGGACGGTAGCGGCGGACGCTCCCGTCGGAGGAACGCAGCCTCCACCTGAATACCGGAGGCGAGGCCGCGGCAAACGCGCTTCCCGCAGAATGTCACATGTCGGCAACACGCTGTAGTGACATGTCGACATGTAGGGGGTGAATAGGCCCTGGAAAAGGGGGGTCTGGCGGTTTTTCAGCCCAGAAATGTCGGAAAGAAGCCCTGCGGGCGATTCAGTCCCACCGGTTACGCCTCGATCCTGTTTGCGGATCGAAGACGCGCGAAGCTTCGGGCGAGCAGCCTTGACACATGCATCTGGGAGACTCCCAGTTCGGCGCTGATCTGCGACTGCGTCAGATTGCTGTAGTAGCGCAGCAGGAGGATCCGCTGTTCGCGCTCGGGCAGTTGTACGAGCAGATGCCGTACGAGGTCACGGTGTTCGACCCCGTCGAGGGCCGGGTCCTCGTAGCCGAGCCGGTCGAGGAGACCCGGCAGCCCGTCGCCCTCCTGGGCCGCTTCGAGCGAGGTCGCGTGGTACGAGCGCCCCGCCTCGATGCAGGACAGGACGTCCTCCTCGGGGATCCGGAGCCGCTCGGCGATCTCGGCGGTCGTGGGCGAGCGCCCGAAGGCCGTGGTCAGGTCCTCCGTCGCGCTGTTCACCTGCACCCACAGCTCGTGCAGCCGGCGCGGGACGTGGACCGTGCGGACGTTGTCACGGAAGTACCGCTTGATCTCGCCGACGACGGTCGGCATCGCGAAGGTCGGGAACTGCACGCCCCGGTCGGGGTCGAAGCGGTCGATCGCGTTGATCAGCCCGATTGTCCCGACCTGGACCACGTCCTCCATCGGCTCGTTGCGGGAGCGGAAGCGGGCGGCCGCGTAGCGCACGAGCGGGAGGTTCGCCTCGATGAGCGCCCCCCGCACGCGGTGGTGCTCCGGCGTGCCCGGCGTCAGCTCCTTGAGCTGGCCGAAGAGCACCTGGGTGAGGGCCCTGGTCTCGGCGCCGCGCCGCTTCTCGGGCGCCGGGGCGGGGGCCTGGGCGGGAGTCTGGGCCTGGAGGGGGGCTTGGACCTGGATGTGGGCTTGGGATTGGGTCTGAGCCGGGGTCTGGGTCTGAGCCGGGGTCTGGGTCTGGGTCTGGGCCGGAGTCTGGACCTGAACCTGGGCGGGAGCGTTGGCTGCCGGGGCCTCGTCTTGGGGTGGCGCAGTACTGGCCGACACGGTCAACGCCACCTCTTAGTTCGTCAACGATCCGTCAACGTATCCGTCAACTCATCCGTCAAAAGCGGTCATAGCATCACAAGACATGTGCACTGTGTGCAAGCACCGCATAACACCGTGTTGAGGGGTGAGTTGGGGTATGCGACGCAAAAGAGCCCCCGCCGGTTCCGGCAGGGGGCTCCATGGGGCTCTCGCGACTCGTCGCTCAGAAGGGATCGGAAGGGATCAGAAGGGATAGTCCGCGATCACCCAGGTGGCGAACTCGCGCCACAGTGCGACCCCCGCCTGGTGCGCGGGATGCTCCAAGTACCGCTTGAGCGCGTCGATGTCGTCGACCGCCGAGTTGATCGCGAAGTCGTACGCGATGGGCCGGTCGGTGATGTTCCAGTCGCATTCCCAGAACCTCAGTTCGGGGATCGTGCCGCCGAGCGCGCGGAACGCGGCGACGCCCTCGACGACGCGCGGGTCGTCGCGCTCGACGCCTTCGTTGAGCTTGAAGAGGACCAGATGGCGGATCACGGCGGCTCCAGACGTGCGGGCTAGGGGGTGTTTGAAAGTCCTGTGCGGTGCCCGCGGTGTTCGGTGCGTGCCCTCGGCGTGCCGGACGAAGGCCCTCGTACTGGACGTACCTGGGACTTCGGCCGGTGCGGCGAGGGTGCGTGCCGGGCGCCGTGGGTGCTGTGCGGGACTTTCAAAGCACCCTCTAGTTCTTGGCCCCGTTGGCCACCCACGTCATGAAGTCGCCGATGGAGGACGCGGCACTCGAAATGCCCTCGAACCCTATCTGGACATAGTCGGCGGCCTTGGCCGGGTCCGTGATGATCACGTAGAGCGCGAAGACCACGACGACAAAGACGGCGATCTTCTTTGCATTCACCGCCACCGCGGCCTCCCCTGTGACTGCTGCGCCCCGTGGGCCCTCTGTGGCCGATGACGCCCCGTGTTGCCGGCGGCGAGTCTAACCCGGACATGTGTGCGCAGGGTTTTGCGAGGTGGACGCACGAAGGGCCCCGTCTTTCGACGGGGCCCTTCAGAAGCGGTAGCGGAGGGATTTGAACCCTCGGTGACTTGCGCCACACTCGCTTTCGAGGCGAGCTCCTTCGGCCGCTCGGACACGCTACCGAGAGAGACCTTACCCCAAGCCGGGCCGTGCTCTGAAATCCGTTTCGGGGCCCGCCCGAGGCCCCGCGGAGGCGCCGGGTTCAGCGCTCGCGGAAGAAGTCCGTGAGCATGCGCGCGCACTCGTCGGCGAGCACGCCCTCGATCACCTCGGGCCGGTGGTTGAGCCGCCGGTCGCGTACGAGATCCCAGACCGACCCGGTCGCGCCCGCCTTCTCGTCGCGCGCCCCGTACACCACCCGGTCCACCCGGGACTGCACCAGCGCGCCCGCGCACATGACGCAGGGCTCCAGCGTGACGACGAGCGTGCAGCCGGACAGCCGCCACTCGCCGACCCGTTCGGCGGCGCGCCGGATCGCGAGGACCTCGGCGTGCGCCGTCGGATCGCCGGTGGCCTCGCGCTCGTTGTGCCCGGTCGCGAGCACCGTCGTACCGTCCGCGGACAGCACGACGGCGCCGACGGGAACATCCCCGCCCCGGACCGCCAGTTCGGCCTCGTCCAGGGCGAGCCGCATCGCGGCCCGCCAGCGGTCGCGTACCGGATCCTTGTGATGCGCCGAAGCCACCGGATCTGCCGGATCCGGTGGTGGCGTGTCGTCAGTGGTGCTCACCCGGGGAACCTAGCGGAAGGTCCCTGCCGGGCGGTTTCTGGCGGACGGTTCCTAGCGGACGGTTTCCAGGACCTCCGCGGCTCCCAGGGCCTCCGCGATCGTGTTGAGCGCGTCGCCTTCCACCAGGGCGAGCAGTTCCTTCTCGCTCACCCCGAGGTCGGCGAGGATGTCGCGGTCCCCGACGGGGCTGTGCGACACGGCCTCGCCGGACGGCTCGTCCTCCTCGTCCTCTGCGACGTCGTCGGGCTCACCGTCCTCCGTGCCGTCCAGGTCGAGGGAGTCCAGGTCGGCATCGTCGTCGCCCGGCTCCCGTCCTAGTAGTTCGTCCGTGAGCAGGATCTCGCCGTACGAGCTGCGGGCGGCGGCCGCCGCGTCCGAGACGTAGATGCGAGGGTCCTCCTCGCCGTCCACGCGGACGACGCCGAACCACGCGTCCTCCTGCTCGATGAGTACCAGGACCGTGTCAGCCTCCGAGGCTTCACGGGCCAGGTCGGTCAGATCCGACAGGCTCTCCACATCGTCGAGCTCTGTGTCGCTCGCTTCCCACCCGTCTTCGGTGCGCGCGAGCAGTGCGGCGAAGTACACCGTGACTCTCCCACTGGTCATAGGCGTGCCGGTTGGGGGTCCCCCCGGCGGAGGCTGTGGGCGGGGAGCGCTTCTCCGAGCCCGCCCACTCGGAATCGTGGCAGAAACAGAGCGTTCAGGGGACGTCTTCGGCCTGCTGTGTCTGCCTCTTTTGATCGCTGTCAGCGGATCGTACGCGGCTGTCGGCGCCGCACGCGCGCACCCGGGCCCCTGCGACACCCGGGCGGGGATGGTGCGGTGGCCTGCGAGTACACCGGAAGAAGGGGCCCGCGTCTACCAGCGGAAGGTGCGCATGCGCATGGCGTGGCGCAGCCGGGCCGCCTTGGCGCGTCGCGGCTGAACCCGGTCACGCAACTCGCGCGCCTCGGTCAGATCACGCAGGAACTGCGCCCGCCGCCTCCTGCGCTCGGCGTCGGTCTCCGGGTGCTCGGGCTGTTGCGAGCGAACGGGTTGTTCCGGGCGTACGGGCTGATCGGGTCCCGTGAGCTGTTCCGGCCGGGCGGGCCGATCGGGCCGCACGGGTCGCACGGGTTGTTCGCCTCGCACGGGTTGTTCGCCTCGTGCGGATTGTTCGCGTCGTGCGGGTTGCTCCCGCCGTGCGGGCTCTTCGCGCCGGACGGTTTGCTCCCGTCGTGCGGGCTGTTCCCGCTGTACGGGCTGCTCCCGCCACGCGGGTTGTCCCGGCCGGGCCGGCTGCTCCAGGGGCTCCGGCCACTTCGCGTCCAGTGCCGGGCGCGGCGCTTCCTGTCGCGCGTCTCGTGGCATATCGCGTATCGCCTCGCGTGGCGTATCGCGTGTCGTACTTCGTCGCGCGGCTTGTCGCGCATCCTGTCGCGCGTCTCGGCGCGGAGACTTCGCCTTCCGTTCCGGCATAGACACACCACCCCAGGTCCGTCCCTCCCACTTTCCCTCCGATGGGCGGTTTGATGCCAGCGCGAGGGTCCCTGGGGCACGGTTACTGTTATGGGCATGCGTCTCCACGTCGTCGACCACCCCCTGGTCGCCCATAAGCTCACCACCCTGCGCGACCGGCGCACCGACTCCCCGACCTTCCGCCGGCTCGCCGACGAGCTGGTCACCCTGCTCGCGTACGAGGCCACTCGCGACGTGCGCACCGAGCAGGTCGACATCGTGACCCCGGTCGGCCCGACCACGGGCGTCAAGCTCTCCTACCCGCGCCCGCTGGTCGTGCCGATCCTGCGGGCCGGCCTCGGCATGCTCGACGGCATGGTGCGGCTGCTGCCGACCGCCGAGGTGGGCTTCCTGGGCATGGTGCGCGACGAGGAGACGCTGCAGGCCTCCACGTACGCCACCCGTATGCCGGACGATCTCTCGGGCCGCCAGGTGTACGTCCTGGACCCGATGCTGGCCACCGGCGGCACGCTCGTCGCGGCGATCCAGGAGCTGATCAAGCGCGGTGCGGACGATGTGACCGCCGTGGTGCTCCTCGCCGCCCCGGAGGGCGTCGAGGTCATGGAGCGCGAGCTGGCGGGCACACCGGTGACCGTCGTGACCGCCGCGGTCGACGAGCGCCTCAACGAGCACGGCTACATCGTGCCGGGCCTGGGCGACGCGGGAGACCGGCTCTACGGAGCCGCCGAGTAGAGCTGCCGGTCAGCAGCTCTTCTGCGTGGCGGAGGACGTCGGCTGAGGCCTGGCCAGAGTGGTCAGGGCCTTGTCGGCGTCCTCTTTCTTTGTCAGCGCCGTGAAGCCGGTGCCGATGACGAGGTCGACCTCGGTGGCCTTCTTGCGGCCGTCGGTCTTCAGCTCGGCGCCCGAGAGCTGGGTGCTGAGCACCGGGAGCGCCGTGTCCGCGGCCGTCTTCGCGCCGAGCAGTATTCCGGGGCCCTTGACCTTCTTGTCGTAGGCGTCCGCCGCGTTGCCCACGTCGCCGATGCGGAACCCGCGCTTCTTCAGCTCGTCCGCGGTTTCCTTCGCGAGCCCGCTGCGGGGCGTGGCGTTGAAGACGTTGACGGTGATCCGGCCGGGTTTGAGGAGGGCCTTCGCGCCGGTGGCCGCGGTGCCGGTGGAGGCCGTGGCCGACGGGCTCGCCTTCGCCGCGCAGTCCGCCTTCGGCCCTGCGGCCGAGGCCTTGTCGCCGCCGCCCGTGAAGACGTCGATGAGCTGCAGGGTTCCCCAGCCGGCCAGTCCGAGTGCGGCCACGGACGCGATGACGGCGAACACGAGCCTGCGGCGCCCCCTTGGGCGGCGCATCCTCGGGTACTTGTCCCCCTTGATCCGGTACTGGCCGCCCATGCCTGGGGGAGTGAGCATGCTCATGGGCGCAGCGTAGTGCGCCGGGGCGGCGATGCCTACTAAATGATCATTGCCGGGTGCCCAGTCCAACCCGAACGGGTCAACCGGGCGGCCGGCCCGGGGGTCGAATCGGTCGACTCAAGAGGCGATCCACGGCCGCTTCCCGGCTGCGGGAGCGTGTCGGTCCGGCCGCTCAGCCCAGTTCGAGCACGCGGGCGTGGAGTACCTGGCGCTGCTGGAGCGCGGCGCGGACGGCGCGGTGCAGGCCGTCCTCCAGGTACAGGTCGCCCTGCCACTTCACGACGTGCGCGAAGAGGTCGCCGTAGAACGTGGAGTCCTCGGCGAGCAGTGTTTCCAGGTCGAGCTGGCCCTTGGTCGTCACGAGCTGATCGAGGCGGACCGGGCGCGGCGCGACGTCCGCCCACTGCCGGGTGCTTTCCCGGCCGTGGTCGGGGTATGGCCGGCCGTTTCCGATGCGCTTGAAGATCACACGGAAAGCCTACCGGTCAAGACCTTCCGGGCGCAGCCATGGCGCCGGAGTGCAGCGCTGGAAAAGACGCCGTAAATCCTCCGAAAACGGAAACATGGGCCTGATGTGAGAGGCAATGCGGCCGTTCCTCCGGCCGCCATCCGGGGTACGACCGGTGTCGCTCCCGACACGACCGGGAGTTTCCCCGCGCTCCCCGAGGGGTGCCACCAGATCGCTTCCGGGTACACCTTCTCGGCCCTGCCATGGATCTGGGCGCGGCGCCTCCGGGGCCTCGATGCGTGCCCGAAGCGCAGATGGCGTCACCGAGACCGCATCCCGCAAGCGAACAGCCGCGCCGCCCGCTCGCGCCGTCCCTGACCTGCTGCGATGCTTGATATACCAGCGATCGGCGGGAGGTGTCATGTTCACGAGAACTCGGGCCGGACTCGCGTCGCTTGCCGTGGCCGGCGTCATGTTCGTGCCAGTCGCGGCGGCGACCTCTGGGTACGCGGCGCCGTCGGTCGCGATGGCGCACTGCGCGCATCACACTGTCGGCACCTGCCGTGCCAACTCCCCCCACCCGAACGGGGCCACAGCCGAGTGCAAGGACGGCACGTACTCCTACAGCGCGCACTTCTCGGGCACGTGCTCCCATCACCACGGGGTGAAGTACTGGTACCGGTGAACGGACGGCCCCGCCGGACACGAACCGGCGAGGCCTGACCCCGTGGGTCAATACAGTCAGGGCGTCGGCTCTCTCTCGACCACCGGAGCACTTGCGGCGTTCGCCTTGACGGACTCGATCCCGTTCATGCAGGACGCCTTGCTCTCGTACGCCTCGCCGACCGCGATTATCTCGCCGTTGCCCGCCTTGAGCCGGAACCGGTACTTCTCGGACTTGTCCCTGTAGACCTCGAACTTGCCTGCCATGGCGTGTCACCTCTCGGATGTGCCCCCTGCGGCGACGCTAAGCCGGAGTGCGGGGCCGCCGCAGCTTGGGGGCGTCTGGACGGGGACATCGGAGAGGTCGCGGCGCGGAAGCAGACCTCGAAGGCGTTCGGTCGGTACGCAGATTGGTCGGGAGATCAGTCGGTCGCTCTTCGGGACGGCGCGGCGGAGGCGGTAGGGCCGCCTCCGCCGGACGGTCAGCGGGCCCGTTCCTGCGGGGGCTGCTGCGGCTTCTCTTCCTCCTTCACCTGCGGTTTCGGTGTGCTGCGTACGGCCTCGGCGCGCAGCAGGGCGCGCAGGACGGCGTGGGGATCGACGGGCATGGTGATGTCCTTGCGTCGTACTGGTCGTGCGATGGCTGACGGATGGCCCGGAAGCCGGGTCCGTCAGCAGCGCAGGACCACCGAGCGCAGGGAGTACGGCAGCGGCGGCGCGGGGAGAGGGCGTACCTGCGGGGCGCCGGGCGCCCGGCCGAGGGCGGCGGGTGCGGGTGCGGGGCGCAGAGGTACGCAGGGGCGGCGGTGGGCGCTGCGGGCCGGTGGCTGCAGGACCGTGTCGAGGACGTCGTACTCCGCGATCTCGCCGGAGCCGGAGCCGGAGCCGGAGCCGGAGCCGGAGCCGGAGCCGGAGCCGGCTCCCGTGCCGATGCCCGCACCCGACACGGTGGACGCCGCGTGCACCACACCCCCCACGGCGTGTGCGCCCGGCACCGTCAGGGCGAGCAGCAGCACGAGGGCCCGCAGCCAGGCATGGCTGCGCGGAAGGCTTCGTACGGTGCTCACGGAGGTCATCTCCCCTGTGCGCGTCCGGTGTTCATCACGCGGGCCACGAGATCCGCCCGCTCGGCGTACGCGAGCGGCGCGGTGTTGACGCGGGCAGGGTTCAGACCGTGCGCGGTACCTGCTGTGCGCGCCCCCGGATCCGGATCGCGGTGATGATCTCGACGACGCCGACCGCGACCAGCCAGATACCGCCGACCAGGGTGAGTACCGCCACCGACCTGAACGGCGAGTCGATCAGCACGATTCCGGCGACGAAGGTGAGGATCCCGAGGAAGATCTGCCAGCCGCGGGCCGGCATGTTCCGGTCCGAGGCCGCGGCCAGGGTCTGGGTGATCCCGCGGATGAGCCAGCCGATGCCGATCCACAGGGCGAGCAGCAGGATCGACTGCATCGGGCCGCGGAAGCAGAACAGGCCCAGCAGAATCGACAGGGCGCCGCTGATGAAGGCCAGCACGCGCAGCGAGGTCGTCCGGTGCGTGCCGAAGGCGGAGACCAGCTGGAAGACGCCGCTGATCACGAGGTAGAGACCGAACAGGATCCCTGCGGCGAACAGGGAGGCGCCGGGCCACACCAGCACCAGGACGCCCAGGATCAGCGAAGCGATCCCGGTGACCAGGACGACCTGCCAGGCGGCGCGCGAGAGGGCGTGCAGGGGGCCCTCGAAGGGCGGTTCGGGTTCGTGCTCGCCGGGCGGACGCCGGGCGTGGGCCCCGCGGTCGTCGTACTCCGGGCTCCAGGAAGTACCACTCGGTGTCTCGCTCATGATCCATGCTGGGACCGCGTACGACACCGCCGCCACCTGGGACAGGCCACCCGAATGACGGAGCGGCCACCCGGGCCGGCCATCCCGGCACCGGCCCGCTCGGCACCGGCCCGCTCGGCCTACTTCCCGGTCCCGGTCCCGGCCGCCTTCGCCGCCTTCGCCGCCGCCTTCATCTCCTGCTTGTGCGCCCGCACCTTGACCAGCGACTCGGGCCCGGTGATGTCGGCGACGGACCGGAAGGACTTCGCCTCGCCGTAGGCGCCCGCGGCCTCCCGCCATCCCTTCGGACGTACGCCGAGCTGCTTGCCCAGCAGGGCCAGGAAGATCTGGGCCTTCTGCTTGCCGAAGCCGGGCAGCTCCTCCAGCCGCCGCAGCAGCTCCGGCCCGTCGTCGACGCCCTTCCAGACCAGCTCGGCGTTCCCGTCGTAGTGTTCGACGAGGTATTCGCACAGCTGCTGGATCCGTTTGGCCATGGACCCCGGGTAGCGATGCACGGCAGGTTTCTCCGACAGCAGCGCGACGAACGCCTCCGGGTCGTGGACGGCGATCTCGTGCGCGTCCAGATCCTCGGCGCCCAGCCGCCTGGCGACGGTCGAGGGCCCCTTGAACGCCCACTCCATCGGCACCTGCTGGTCCAGCAGCATCCCGACCAGCGCGGCGAGCGGCGACCGCCCGAGCAGCTCGTCGGCCTCGGGGTCCTGGGCGAGGTGAAGAGTGACGTCCATGCCCCGATCATGCCCCGGCGTGCGCCAGAGCTCCACCGCGTCGCAGGTCGTCCGTGTCGACGCCGGTCACCCCGCCCGCCAGTACCCCAGCGCATGCACCCGCTGCTTGGGAACGCCCAGCTCCCTGCGGACGTACGACGACAGGGTGCGGGTCGTTGTCGTGTCGCAGGCGATCCAGAGGTATGGGTCGGGGGTGGCGGTCAGCAGGCCGGGGAGGTCGGCGCGGATGCGGGAGACCAGGTGGGCGCCGGAGTCCAGGCGCAGGACGTGGCGTGTGTCGTGCCGGGTCGGGTCGGTGCGGAAGGGCAGGTCGTCGCCGTCGCCCTCGAACCAGATGGTCGCCGGTACCGGATCGAGGGCGTCGAGCAGCGAGTTGAGGGCGGGCAGAGAGGCCGGGTCGGCGATCGCGAAGAGGTGGGAGGGCCCTGGGGCGGGCCGTTCGAAGCCCGTGCCGTGGACGGTCGCCTCGACGGTGTCGCCGGGCTTCGCCGCCCGCGCCCAGTCGCTGGCGACCCCGTCGTGCAGCGCGAACTCCAGGCCGAAGGTGCCGGCCGCCGGGTCGGGGTCGACCAGCGTGTAGGCCCGCTGATGCGGCCTGCCCGCGTCGTCGAACCACAGCCGGACCCACATCGTCGGGTGGACGCCGGTCGCGGCGAGCATGCCGCCGTCGGTGAGGTGGACGCGGCGGTAGTGCGGGGTGACGTCCTCGGCGTCCGTCACGGTGAAGGTGAAGTCCTTCGCGCGCAGCAGCTTGAGGACCGCGCCCTCCCAGCCATGACCCTGGCCCATCCGCCGTCTCCGCCCCTCGCGTACGCTTTCACCACGAATTAAGTTAGGTTAGCCTAACCTGAAAAGAGTGGGGAAGAATCGTGGCCGTCGAGATCTGCCGTGACGACTGGGGGATCCCGCATCTGCGCGCGGGCAGCGCACGCGAACTCGCCCACGCCCAGGGCCGCGTGACCGCCCTCGACCGCGCCTGGCAGTTGGAGGTCGAACGGCACCGCTCGCAGGGCACCTCGGCCGCGTTCCTCGGCGCCGAAGCCGTCGGCTGGGACCGCCTGGCCCGCCGCGCCCGCCTCGACGACACCGCCCGGCGCTGCTTCGCCGCCCTGGAACGGCGCGATCCCGAGACCGCCGACTGGATCGTCGCGTACGTCGACGGGGTGAACGAAGGGCTGGCGGAAGGGGCCCGGCACGCACCCGAGTTCGCCGCGGCCGGGCTCGCCCCCGGGCGCTGGGAACCCTGGTCCCCCTTCGGCGTCTGGCTGGGCACGCACCTTCTGTTCGCGGGCTTTCCCGCCAAGCTGTGGCGCGAGGAGGCCGTACGGCACCTGGGCGCGGACGCGGTCGGGCTGTTCGCCACCGACGGGCCCGGGACCTCCGGCAGCAACGGCTGGCTCGTCTCCGGCGAGCGCACCACCACCGGGCTCCCGGTCATCGCGGGCGACCCCCACCGCTTCATCGAGGACCCCGGCGTCTACCAGCAGATCCACCTCGCCTGCCCCGAGTTCGACGTCGTCGGCCTCGCCGTCCCCGGCGTCCCGGGCATCGCCCACTTCGCCCACACCGGCCATGTCGCGTGGGCGATCACCAACGCCATGGCCGACTACCAGGACCTCTACCGCGAGCGGCTCAGACGCCGGGGCGCGCAGGTCGAGGCCCTCGATCCCGACGGCGCGTGGCGGCCCGTCGCCCGGCACGTGGAGACGTTCGAGGTCGCGGGCGGCGAACCGGTCGAGGTCGAGGTCGTCGAGACCCCGCGCGGACCTGTCGTCATCGGCGGAGTCGACGGAGGCACGGGAGTCGACGGAGGCACCGGAGCCGACGGGGACACCGGAGCCGACGGGGACACCGGAGCCGGCGCGGACACCGGGGCTCCCGGGCCGATCAGCCTCCGCTACCCGCCCCGCGTCACCGAAGACCTCGGCTTCAGCGCGCTGCTCCCCCTTCTGCGGGCCCGCCGGGTCGCCGACGTGGACCGCGCCTTCGACTCCTGGGCCGAGCCCGTGAACGTCGTGCAGGCCGCCGACACCGAGGGCGGTCTGCTGCACCGGGTGGCCGGCCGGGTGCCGGTGCGCGCCGCGGCGAACCGTACGCGGATCGTGGCCGCGTGGGAGCCCGGCCACGAGTGGCAGGGCTGGCACGAGATGCCGTACGGCACCGTCGACGACGGCATCGCCGTCATGGCGAACCAGCGCGGCCCCGCCACCCCCCTCGGCGTCGAGTTCGCCCCACCGCACCGCGCCACGCGCATCCGGCACCTCCTCTCCGACCGGGTCGAGTGGTCCGCGTCGGACATGCCCGCCGTCCATACGGACACGCATCTCGCCTCCGCCGCAGCCCTGTTGGACCACCTCGCCGCCCTGCCGGACGAGCGGCTCAGCCCGGCCGCCGCCGAACTCACCGCCCAACTCCTGTGCTGGGACCGGCACATGGAGGCGAGCAGCACCGGGGCCGCCGCGTTCGCCGCCGTCCGCAGCGCGGTCGTACGACGGCTCGCCGCGCACCCCGCCTTCGCGTGCCTGACCGCCCCCACTCTCGGCTCAGCTCGACCGGGGGGACCCCCATCGCCCGCGTACCCGGACGTCTTCCGGCCGTGGCTGGCGCTCACCCCGCGGGTCGCCTTCGCCCTCGAACACCTCCTTACGGCGCGGGAGTTGTACGGCGTCGACCGCACGGTCGTGGTCCGCGAGGCCATCGAGGAGGTGGCCGCCCTGCAGCCGAAGGGCACCTGGGGCGACACCCACCGCCTGGCCCCCTGGCGGGCGCTCGCCACCACGTCGTACGACGAACCGGGTCTGTCCGGGGACCACGACTGCGTGCTGTGCACCTCCGCCGTGCCGGGCCTCACCGACCTGGCCGCTCGCGGGCCCGCCGCCCGCTACGTCTGGGACCTGGCCCGCCGCGACGACAGCCTCTGGGTGGTTCCTTTCGGCGCCTCCGGAATCCCCGGCTCGCGCCACCATCGCGACCAACTCCCCTTGTGGCTCAAGGGAGATCTGGCCCCGGTCGTGACCGACTGGAACCACCTGACCAACCCCTCCCAGGAACCCGAGGAAAGGGAGACCGCGTCCGATGTCTGAGCCGTACGCCCCCGCCCGCGCCGCCGTCCACGAGCAGGTCGTCGACGGCTTCGGAACCGTCCGCATCCTGCCCCTCGACCCGCGTGCCGACCTGGACGTCGTGCACGGCTGGGTGAGCGAGGAGCGCGCCGCGTTCTGGGGCATGACCGGGCTGAGCCGGGAGCAGGTCCTGGAGACGTACGTCCATCTGGACTCGCTCGACACCCACCACGCCTTCCTCGTGGTCGGGAACGGCGAACCCGTCGCCCTCTTCCAGACCTACGAGCCCGAGGCCGACCGTGTCAGCGAGTGCTACGACGTCGAGCCCGGCGACATCGGCGTCCACGTCCTCATCGGCCCCTCCGGAAAGGGCGGCGCCCGCCCCGGCTTCTCCGCCGCCCTGCTGAGCGCCTTCAGCGCGTACGTGCTGCTCGGGCTCGGCCGCCGCCGTGTCGTGGTCGACCCCGACGAGCGCAACGAGAAGGCCATCGCACGCTTCCTCCGCCAGGGCTTCGTCGCCGGGCCCTCCGTCGTCCTGCCCGAGATCGACCTGCCGGACGTGTATCTGCCGGAGAAGCGCGCCCGACTCGCCTTCCTCACTCGGGAGACGGTTTTCGGAAGTGTCACCCGGTAGGCGGCTTTCGGCGGCGTCGTACGGTGACCGGGTGACCCCTGACCGGTCTGGTCGACCGTGCGGGACTCGCCGAGGCCTGGCCGGACGGCGTACGGCGCTGGCAACAGGCCGCGCCCACCGGGAGGTTGGGCCGCCCCGAGGACATCGGCGACGCCTGCGTGTTCCTCGCCTCACCGATGGCGTCCTGGATCACCGGCCACGACCTGGTGGTCGACGGAGGGGTGTCGGCGCGGCCGACCTGGTGAGGGAGCGACCGAGGGCGCGAACGCGGTGAGCACACCACGGTGCCCGTCCGTATACCCGTACACCTGGATACCCGGATCCGGAGACGGAGAGCGCGACGTGGGCGTACGGCAGCAAGAAGGACACGGCGGCGCACGAGGCCCAGTGGCGGGAGCGGAACCCGGCGGACGACGGCGGGCCCTTCGCGGCCTGGTGCTGCTCGGCGCCGTGCTGGGCCTGCTCCTCCTCGGCGGGGCGGGCACCGCGTCCGCGCACGCCGGCCTCAGCAGCGTCGACCCGGGCGACGGAGCCGTCCTCAAGTCGGCCCCGCGTGCCGTCACGCTGACCTTCACCGAGTCCGTCGGCCTCCTCGACGGCTCCTTCCGTGTTCTCGACCCCGCCAACCGGCGCGTCCACACCGGCGAACCGCAGCACGCGGACGGCCGCTCCGACACCGCCCGCGTGACCCTGCCGCGCGACCTGGGCACCGGCACCTTCACCGTCGCCTGGCGTGTCGTCTCGGCGGACAGCCACCCCGTCTCGGGCGCGTTCACGTTCTCCGTCGGCAAACGCTCCGCCACCACGGCGGCAGCGCCGGACACCCCCGTCGAGGACCCGGCCACGGGCAGCCTCTACGACATCGCCCGCTACGGCGCCTACACCGCGCTCGCCCTTCTCATCGGCACCGCCGTCTTCGCCCTCGTCTGCCGCCCGAACGACATCGCGCCGCTGAAGCAGCCGCTCCTCGCCGGCTGGTGGACCCTGCTCGCCACCACGCTCGCGCTGCTCGTACTGCGCGGCCCGTACGAGACGGGCAGCGGCCCCGCGACGGCCTTCGACCCGTCCGCCCTGCGCCACACCCTCACCAGCCGCCCCGGAGTGGCGCTCCTGGCGAGGCTGGTGCTCCTGGCGGTGGCGGCCGCGCTGTTCCTACGACTGCGCAGGCGGGCCGATCAGGCACGGCCGACCCCCGCCCTGCTCGCCGTGGGCGCCGCGCTCTGCGTCGGTCTGGCGCTGACCTGGGTCTCCGCCGAGCACGCCTCCGCGGGAATCCAGGTGCCGCTGGCGATGACGTCCTCGATCCTGCACCTGCTCGCCATGGCGGTCTGGCTCGGCGGACTCGCCGCCCTGCTCATCACCCTCTACCGCTCCCGTTCCGCAGCCCCCCTCCCCGCGACCGCCCTCCCCCGCTTCTCCCGCCTCGCCTTCACCTCCGTGACCGTCCTGACCCTCACCGGCATCTACCAGTCCTGGCGCGGCCTCGGCTCCTGGCACGCCCTCACCTCCACGTCGTACGGCGGAATCCTGATCGCCAAGCTGTGCGCGGTGGTTCTGATGCTGGCGGCGGCGGGGGTCTCGCGGAGGTGGACGGCTCGGTTGGCGGGGGCTGGGGTGGGGGCGGAGACGAAGGTGGAGTCGCCGGAGAAGGAGCGTGTGCTGGAGACGGTGGGGGGATCGTCGACGGCGGAGACCTCGACGGCTGCGGCGCCCACGGCCGATGCGCCGTCGGCTGCAACGACCACGGCCGATGCCTCGTCGGTTCAGGCGGACACCGTCGACGCCTCGTCGGTTGATGCGGCTACCGTCGATGCCGCGCCCGACGACGCGCCGCCCTCGGCCCCTCTCCGTGGTCTGCGCCGCTCGGTCCTGGCCGAAGTCGCCGTCGGCATCGTGGTGTTGGTGATCACCACGGTGCTCACGGGCACGCTGCCGGGGCGGGCCGCCACCGAGGCGTCGGCCGCCACGGGCACGGGGTCGACGGCGGGAGAGCCCACTTCGTCCACCACGGTGATCCCCTTCGACGTAGGCACCCCGAACGGTCACGGCACGGTGCAGATCACCCTCGAACCGAGCCGCGTCGGCGAGAACACCGTCCAGGCCGTGGTGTTCGGCCCCGACGGAGGCGTCTCCACGGTCCCCGAACTGCGCCTCACCTTCACCCTGGCCGACCAGAAGATCGGCCCCCTCGACGCCGACCTCACCGACCAGGGAGGCTACTGGGGCACCGAGGCGGTCAACCTGCCGTTCCCCGGCACCTGGACGATGAAGGTGACGGTGCGGGTCTCCGAACTGGACCAGGTGACCGCGTCGAAGACGGTACGGATCGTGCGCTGACGTCGCGGCTTTCAGGACCTGGTTCTCCGGACCCGGTTCTCAGGACCCGGTGCTCCGGACCCGGTTCTCAGGACCCGGTCGAGCGCGCGGGGGCGACGAGGTGCCGCATGGTCTCGGCGGCCCGGACCGCCGCGTCGCCGCAGCAGTTGTTGAAGAGGACGTGGAGGCGGTCGACCCGCGTGGCCGTGGCGCGCAATCGCGGTACCCACTCCGCGAGTTCGCCGGCCGAGTAGTCGTACCGGAAGCGGTCCTCCTTGCTGCCGGACCCCCATGCGGTACTCCGCCCGTGGAACCGCACGACGGCCGGCCGCCGCGAGGTGACGGGCACGACCGGCGGGATGGAGGAGTCGAGCGTCTGCGCCATGTCCACGCCGACGGCACTCATGCCGTGCCGGGAGAGCAGCCCGGCCGTCGTCTCCGCCCGCGCCCCGTGCCACCACTCGGGATGCCGGAACTCGACGGCGACGGGCCACCCGGCCGTCCGTACGGCGCACTCCGCGATGAACTCCTCCGACCGCGACCCGGGCGCGAACCAGAGCGGGAACTGGAACAACACGCTGCCGAGCCGCCCGGCCCGCCGCAACGGTTCGATCGCCCCGCCGAAGCGCTCCCACACCTCGTCCAGCACCCCCGGCCCCCGGCCGCGCCCCCGCAGACCGGCCGGCAGAGCCGCGTCCCGCGTCGGATGCCCGGTGAGCAACGAGAACGCCTTCACATCAAACCGAAACCCGTCCGGCGTCCGCTCGACCCACAACCGGCTGTTGCGCTCACTGGGCAGCGCGTCATAGGTGGCGTCCACCTCCACCAACGCCAACCGGCCGGCGTAATACCTCAACCGCCCCTCCGCGTCCCGCCGCCCCACCGGGTACCACCCAACTCCCCACCAGCTCCCGATCCGTCCAGGAACACGCCCCCACCAGAATCTCGCCCATGAGGGCCGGTTACCCCGGCTGCTTCTGCATTACGGTTCCGGGAAGCGCAGGACCTTGCTGGGGGAGAATCGTTGAGCGCTCGGATTCTGGTCGCCGAAGACGACGAGAAACAGTCCCGACTGATCCGGATCTATCTGGAGCGGGAGGGAAACGCGGTGCAGGTCGTGGCCGACGGCCGTGCGGCGCTGGAACGGGCGCGTTCGGCGAAGCCGGATCTCATCGTTCTCGATGTGATGCTGCCGTTGGTCGACGGGCTCGATGTGTGCCGCATTCTGCGCACCGAGTCGGACGTCCCGATACTGCTGCTCACCGCCCGCACGACCGAGGAGGACATGCTCCTCGGCCTCGACCTCGGCGCCGACGACTACCTCACCAAGCCGTACAGTCCCCGCGAACTGACCGCGCGGGTACGTGCGTTGCTGCGCAGGTCCAAGAAGGCCGGGGGCGCGGCGGAGCCCGCGGTGCTGCGGGTCGGTGAGGTGGAACTGGACACCGCGCGCTTCGAAGTCAGGGTGGAGGGGCGGCCGGTGGCGCTGACCGCCAAGGAGTTCTCCATCCTGGAGGCACTGGCCCGTGAACCGGGCCGGGTCTTCACCCGGGCGCAGATCATCGAGCGCGTCTTCGGGTTCGACCAGGACGTGCAGGTGCGGACCGTCGACGCGCACGTGATGAATCTGCGCCGGAAGCTGGCGGCGGAGCCGGGCCGGGCCGGCCACCTGGAGACGGTGTACGGGCGGGGCTATCGCCTCGCCGACGGTTCGGGCTCAGCGCCCTCCTGATGCGCCGTCGCCTGACCTGCGATCGCCTGAACCGCTGCCGCCTGATGTGCGATCGCCTGAACCGCTGCCGCCTGATGTGCGATCGCCCGATGCGCCGTCGCCTCCCGGAGCCGTGGGCAGTACGACCGTGAACGTCGTGCCCTCCCCGACCGTGCTGAGCACATCGATCGTCCCCCTGTGGTCGGTGACGATCTGACGGGCGATGGACAGCCCGAGGCCGCTACCGCCGGTCGCCCGGCCGCGTGACGCGTCCGCCCGCCAGAAACGGTCGAAGAGATGCGGCAGGTCCTTTGCCGGTATTCCCTTGCCGGTGTCCCGTACTTCCACGACGGCCAGCTCACCGTGCGGGATCAGGGCCAGGGTCACGATGCCGCCCGGCGCGGTGGCCCGCAGTGCGTTGCCTGCCAGGTTGCCGACGACCTGGCGCAGCCGGTCCGGGTCGGCGGTCACGAACACGGGCCGTGGTGCCTCCAGTTCGAGCACGACGCCCGCCGCCTCGGCCTGGGCGCGGTGGGCCCTGCGGCTGGTCTCCAGGAGCTCGCGCAGGTCGACCTCGGAGCGGTGATAGGTGAGCGCGCCTGCCTCTGCCAGGGCGAGATCCTGGAGATCGTCGACGATCCGCTGCTGCAGGAGCGCCTCCTCGTGGAGGGAGGCGAGCAGTTCCGGGGTCGCCTCGACGACCCCGTCCCGCAGCGCCTCCAGATAGCCGCGCAGATTGGCCAGCGGTGTGCGCAGTTCATGCGCGATGTCACTGGTGAGGCGGCGCTGGCGTGCCTCGCCGGCCTGGATGGAGGCGGCCATGCGGTTGAAGGCGCCGCCGAGTTGCGCGATCTCGTCGCGGCCGGAGACGGGGACGCGCCGCGCCAGGTCGCCCTCGCCCAGCCCCTTCGCCGCGAGTGTCATGGCTCGGACGGGGCGCAGTACGGCCCTGCTCAGGAGCAGAGCGCCGAGGATGGCCGCGAGGGCGACGCCCACCGCGACGGCCACGGTGGGCGCGGCGGCCAGCGTGGGCGGGGACTCGTTCCGGACGCCGAGGTGGATCTCCAGGCGTGGCGGAGCGACGGAAGCGACCCGCTCGTTGAACACCCGCTGCACGCAGCCGGCGAACCGCTGTTCGGACTCGCACACCCGCAACGCGTCCAAATCCTGCTGGATGCGCGGATCCGCTGCCCCGTTGGGCTCCGGGCACCGCGCCGGTCGGCGGCCCGTACTGATCCGGGGGACACCCCGGTCGTCCGGCCGGGCCGTCGGCTTGGCCCCCGCCCGCGTCAGACAGGCCGCGTACACCACTGCCGCCCGGTAGTCGGCGATCGCCTGGGCGGTCTGCTTCAGCGAGAGCCGCGGGGCCAGGCCCTCGGGGAGCCGCAGGACTGGACGCGGGTCGACCAGGACCGGGGGCTGGCTGCTCAGCGCGCGGGGATCACGACCGGCGAGGGCGTCGGAGTCGGCGAGCAGGACGCCGGACTCCGTGGCGACCCGGACGCGCTGGCCGGTGTCCCTCGCGAGCCCGGCCACCGTCGGCGAGAGTCCGTCCCAGGTGCCGTGGGCGAACCCGTACGCGCGGAGTTCGCCGGTGATCCGGGAGGTCTCCTGCCGGCCGGCCGTGACGGTCTCCTGCACCTGGCGGTTCGCCTGGCGCAAGGTGAGCCAGGCGGTGGCGGCGGTGGCGGCCATCGCGACCAGCATCAGCAGGGCGAGGACCCGGAGCCGGAAACTCATCGCACGGGACTCCTCATCGCACGGGACTCCTTCTGAGTGGTGCCAGGTCAGGCGGTCCGGGGGCGGCCTCGGCCGAGACCGCCCCCAGGTCCGTACGGAAGGTCACCGTACGGAAGGCCACCGGCTTCGGGTCGGCTCACGTACCGGACAGCGCCTCCGTCGGTGAGAGCCTGCTGGCCCGGACTGCCGGATACAGGCCGGCCGCCATGCCGATGACGAGCGTCGAGCCGATGCCCGCCGCGCTCGCCCACGCCGGGACGACCGTCGGCCAGTCGCGGCCGAGGGCGTATCCGGCGGTGATGAGCGTGCCGAGCACCGTTCCGCCGAGCCCGCCGATCAGCGACAGCAGCAGGGACTCCGTGACGAACTGTGTGCGGATCTGACCGCGCGTCGCCCCCAGGGCACGGCGCAGGCCGATCTCGGGGCGGCGTTCCAGGACCGAGATGACCATGGTGTTGCCGACGCCGACCCCGCCGACCAGGAGTGCCACGCCGCCGAGGCCGAGCAGCAGTCCGGTCAGAGCCGACTCGGTCGCTTCGCGGGCCGCGAGAGCGTCGGAGGGGCGGGAGACCTGCACCTCGCCGGGCTTCTCGGGGTACGCGGTGGCCGCCAGCACCGCCCGTACGGACGTGACCCGGCTGTCCTCGGCACGGACGTACACCGTCGAGGGATGGCCGTCGAAGCGCAGGTACTTCTCGGCTGCCGACCAGCCGACCAGAGCGGCACTGTCGATCTCCGGTGCGAGCGGCACCGGATCCAGGACGCCGATCAGCGAGAACCAGCGATCGCCGAGCCAGACCCGGGTGCCGGGGGTGTACACGTCGAGCCGCCGGGCGGCGGTCGAGCCGAGCACGACAGCCGGGTACTCCTGCGTCACGGAGTCCAGCCAGCGGCCCTTGCGGACCTTTCCGCCCACGGCGGGCAGCAGATCGGCGCCGGCCGCCAGGACGTGCAGGGAGCCGGTGCGGCCGATGGCTATGCGTTCGTTGCGGTAGATGTCGGCCCCGGTCTCGCCGGTGGCGGCGACCTGTTGCACCGGGGGAACACGGCGGATCATGGCCACGGACTCCGGGGGGAGCTTGGCCTCGTCGCCGGTGAGGGTCTGGCCAGGGGCCACCCGCAGCAGATTCGTGCCGAGGGCGTCGAGCCGGCGGTCGACCTCCGCCTGCCCGGAGCCGGAGATGCCGACCACCGCGATCATCGCGGCGACGCCGATGGCGATGCCGAGCGCGGAGAGGAAGACGCGCAGCGGACGAGTGCGCAGGCCGGTGCCGCCGAGTCGTACGACGTCGGCGGGAACGAGCCGCGCGGCGCGTAGCCGCGACGGGGCGGGGGTCGAGGCCCGGGTGGGGGTCGAGGCCGGGGTGGGGGTCGGGTCCGGCCTCGGCTCCCGTCCGGAGGAGTTCGTCGTGCGGTCCGTCACCGAGGTGCCCCGATCCTCGTGGGCCGTGCCGTGTCGGCGACCAGACGGCCGTCGTGCATTTCGATGCGGCGCGGCAGCCCGGCTGCGATGTCGCGGTCGTGGGTGATGACGACGACGGTTGTGCCGGTGGCGTTCAACTCCCGCAGCAGGGTGAGGACCGTCGTTCCCGACGCCGAGTCGAGGTTTCCGGTCGGCTCGTCCGCCAGCAGCACCGACGGTCCGCCGACCACCGCCCGGGCGACCGCGACGCGCTGGCGTTCGCCGCCGGACAACTGGTGAGGCAGGTGGTGCACGCGGTGGCTGAGCCCCACTCGGGCCAGCGCGGCCGCCGCCCTGGCGCGGCGGCGGCGTATCGGCACGCCCGCGTAGAGGAGGCCGTCCGCCACCGAGTCCAGTACGGGGACACCGACCGCGAGGTGGAACTGCTGGAAGACGAAGCCGATCCGGGTGGCCCGCAGAGCGGAGACCTCCCGGTCCGACAGGCTCGCCACGTCGTGGCCGTCGACCAGGACCCGGCCGGCGGAAGGGTGGTCGAGACTGCCCATGAGGTTGAGCATGCTCGACTTCCCGGAGCCCGACGGGCCGACGATCGCGACCAGTTCACCCCGTCCGATGCGCAGACTCACGTCCCGTACCGCGGCCACGCCGCCCGGGTAGGTCTTGGAGACCGCGTCGAACTCCACGACCGCCGTCACTCCGGGATCCTCACCTTCATGCCCTCGCGGACCGCGGGTCCGCTGACCTCCACATTGCCGTCGGCGAAGAGCCCCGTCCGTACGGCGACGAACCGGCCGGCCGCGGTCTCCAGGCCGTGCCCGCCCTCGGCGAGGGCGACCAGCGCGGCGACTGGGACGGCCAGCACGTCCGTGACCTGCTTGCCCACGTACTCGACCGTCACCGGGCCGCTCTCCCACCGCCCCATGGACCGCTGGTCCTCGACGGTGACGGTCGCGGGAACCGTGGCGGGCTGTCCCGAACCGCCTTCGCCGCCGCCCCCCTCGGGCGCGGTCGCCTGCTTGCCCACCGACGCCACCCCGCCCTTCACCCGTGTGCCGTCGGGCAGTTCGACCGTGACGGCAGACCCGCGTACGGCCCAGGAGGCGTCCGCGGCCGAGGCGTTGACGATCACCTTCCGGGCGGTACCGGTGTACGTGAGGGTGTTCTCGCCGACCGCCGAGCCGAGCCGGGCGCCGGCGGAGCCGATCCGTACCCTTCCGACGGAGTAAATGACGTCGCCCACGCCGACCGTGCCGGTCTCGGCCAGTCCGAGCGACTTCTGCCAACGCCTGACTGCCGCGGCCGTGCCGGGCGTGAACCGCTCGTCCACCGTGAAACCGGTGTAGCCCAGGGCGGCCAGGTTGGTCTCGAACTGCATGACATCCATGCCCCACGGTTCGCTCGGTGCGTGGGGGGTGCCGGTGTCCCCGCCGGTTGCGTTTCCTCCGGTCGCGCTCTCGCTGGTCGCGCCACGTCCGGTCGCGTTCTCGCTGGTCGCGCCTCCTCCGGTCGTGCCTCCCCCGGTTCCTTCTCCTTCGGTTGCGATGGCCTTCGGTGCCGGTGGACCGGAGGCGCTCGGGGACTTGCCGTTCCCGGCGGTGCTCGGCTGCTGCCCGCCCGAGTCCTGCTCGTTCTCCCGGGGGGTCAGCCCCAGGCTTCGGTACATCGGCAGCGGTCCATACATGAGGACCACGGGCCGGTCGTCGACCCGGAGCAACTCGCCGCCGCGCTCCACCGTCGCACCCTGCTCGGGCAGCCAGGTCACGGTCCCGGTCGCCTTGACCGGCAGCGGCAGCTCCGTGCCGTAGCCCAACTGGCCGTCCACCGTGGTGCGTTCGGTCAGTGTCTCCCGCGTCACCGGTACGACGGAGCCGGCCCGTCGCGGGGCAGCCGACCCCTCGTCCTTGCCGCCGCCCAGCCCGAGCGCGCCGACCACGGAGACCGCCGCCACGACGGCGACCGTCGAAGCGATCAGCACCGTACGCCGCTTGCGCCGGCCGCGCCGACCGCGAGGCGGTGGCGGCGCGGGAACGTCCCCGTCCGTGTCACCAACCCCCGCCCCCGCCCCCGCCACTGTCTCTGTCTCCGTCACCTTCAGCCCTTGGCCGCGGGCGGGTTGGTCGGGTTGCCTGCGATCGGCGCGCAGACGCGTATCGCGCGCTGCGCACCGGCGGAGCTCTGGTCCCACTCGGGGACGCCCGAGTTGCTGTTCGTCGGGTAGCCGTCGGGGCCGGGGTCGGGGTAGTCGGGGGCGCCGTGCTTCTGCATGCAGGCGGCCAGGTCGCGCGCGACCTTGATCTGCGCGGCGGTGAGCCTGGGCCGCTTGGCATCCTCGATGCTCTCGGGGACGGTGGCCTTCTTGTCGGCGCACTTCACCGACGCCCTGAGGAACTTCGGATCCTTTTTCAGGGCAAGCAGTTTGTCGCCGCCACCACCACCGAAGTCGACCTCGCCCTTCTCGTCCGGGTCCGGCGCGTCCACACCGTTGTCCCGCAGGCACTGCACCCAACCCCGCTGCGCCTTCACGTACGCGGCCACGTCGTCCCCGCCGCCCTGGCCGCCCGCCTTCGTGGCCGAGGCGGACGAGTCGCCACGGTCCGCCGTCGGAACCTTCGAGTCACCGCCGTCGCTGCCGCAGCCGGTCAGTGCGAAGACCACGACCGAGGCCGCCGCGGCCGGCAGTACCCGATTCATCCTCATCGGTTCTCCCGCTCTCCTGTCGAACCCGTCCACGGACGCGGCGGGCAGGCCGACGGTAGGACGCAGACAATGAAGAACCTTTGAAGAACCTGTCAGCCGATCATGCGGCCGCTGGCACGCCGCTGGCACGCCGGGCCCCGCCGCGAACGGTGAGGCCCTTCGACACCGTGCCCGCGCACAGGAATCCGCACGGAGCGGGGCCGGGCCTCGACCCCGAAGTGGTGTCTGCCCCGCGTGCCATCATCCGCATGTGCTCAAGATCCCCGGATACGAAGGCGGCCCACTGGTCCAGGGCAGCGCCTACCTGGACAACCCGCTGTTCTGGCCCGTACACCTCGGCACCAGCTTGCGCGGGGAGGATGCACAACGAGCCGCGTTCGGCGCCGACTGGGACGCGGCCATGGAGCTGAACCGCACGCTGTCCGGCGAGCACGAGTGGCCGGTGTTCAACGTGCCCCTGCGCTCCGGCCACACCATCCATGTCGTCTACCGCAACTTCGAGGACGACCAAGGGGTGGACTACGTCATCCATCACGCGGCTTGGTCCAAAGCGGAAACGCTCGCCGCTGTCGACGGTCACTTCATGGGGCCCGGGATGGCCTGGCCGGAACTGTTGTCCGTTGCTCGACAGCCGGCAACAGAGGGCGCCGGCGACGCGGCCGCCCGTCTCCTGCTGCTCTTCCCCACACTCGGCGACGCACAACTTCCCGACGACGCCGCTGCTGTCCTCACCACTGCCCTCGCCGCTCTCACCTGGATCGAGGAGCCCGCGGAAGTGGCGAGGATGCTCCTTGAGAACCAGGGCCTATGGGCTCCCGCCCGCTGGACGCCGACAGCCGGCGTCTGGACCAACGATGGCGGGCACTCCTTCCGAAACCCCGGGAATGCCTTCGCTCTGCCCGAGAGGCGGCTTCTGGAGATCAGTGACGCACTGCGCGACGGGAAGTGACGGCGCCGGCGGCATCAGGCGGCCGGGCGAAGCCCTGAACTCGGGAAGTTGCGGTGTGGTGGGGCAGAGCCTCACCCGCCGTGCCGGCGGGCCGTGCGGATGAGGGTTTCGGCCTCGGAGGGGCGGCCGGCCAGTCGACCAGCGGTGCGGATCTGTTCGTCGGTCATGCCCTGCTTCACCAGCTGGATCGCCTCATGGATCCCGTCTCCATTCCCCTTGTCGAGCACCGCCAGGAACCACCGCACGGCCTGGACCGGGTCCGGTGCTGTTCCCAGGCCGTCGCGGTACCGGCAGCCGGCGCCGAACATCGAACCCGCGTGCCCGCGTTGGGCGGCGTACAGGTACCAGCTCAGGGCCTCGGCGTCCTCGTCGATGGCGGAGAGCCGGTCTCCGAGCACGGCAGCCGCCTCGATCACGCCCCCGCTGACTGCCTGGCGGAGCAGACGCAGGCACCGGTCGTGGTCCCTGACCCGGGCATCGCCGGTGATGTGCATGCCCGCCAGGTTGAAGGCGGCGTACGCGTCGCCGGCCTCCGCGGCCGCCGTGAAGAGGGCCTCGGCCTGGAACGCGTCCGCCTCGACTCCGCGGCCGGTGCGGTACATGACGCCCAAGGTGCGCTGGGCCGCCGGATGCCCGGCCCGCGCCGCGGCTGTCGCGTAGGACAGCACCATCGGGTGTGCGGCGTCGGTGAAGAAGTCGAGCAGCACGCCGGCCACGAGAGCCTGTGCCTCAACGTCCCCTTCGTCGGCCTGCGCCTTCAGCGGTGGGACCGCCGTGACCACGAGGTTCGCCGAGTCCAGGCTTCCGGCATTGGAACCGGCGATCCAAGCCGCGACAGCCGCCTTCCAGTCTCCCTTCGCGGCAGCCTGCTGACCTCGCTCGATGAACTCGGCGGCGGAATCACCCCCTGAGGGGACGGGAGCATCACTCATGAGGCGCCATCCTGCCCGACGGCAGATCGGCACCTCGCGTAAGGGCGGCGACTTCCGACCGGACGGATGCCTGGAGCTGCTCCGCGTCGGTTGGCCACGTACCGCGGGTGAACATCGGTCCGATCGAGTGGACTCGGAGGGACGCGTGCCGCAGAAGGATGTCCCACCGGAAGTCGGATGGTGGCGTTGCAGCATCAGCCCCGATCCGGAAGAAGCGAGCCGACATGCGACGTACTCCCTCCCGACGTCTGTTCGCAGCCGCGCTGCTGGTGGCAGCCGTACTGGCCCCGGTTACGGCGACTTCCGCCATGTCCGCCACTGCGGTCCACCCCGCCGGCGTCGACCGGCACGGCCAGGACAAGTGCACGCCGGGAGGCCTCGGCCGCGGCACGACCGCTCGGCTGGACAAGGCCGTCGAGAACGTCCGCCGGGAGGCCGGCATCCCCGGCGTCGCCGTCGGACTGTGGATGCCGGGCAAGGGGTGTTACGTCCGCGCGACCGGTGTCGCCGACACCGCCACTCGCGAGCCGATGACCACCGACCTGTACGTCCGGATCGGCAGCGAGACCAAGACGTTCACGGTCACCGCGCTGCTCAAGCTCGTCGACGACGGGCGGATCCGGCTGGACGACCCGATCTCCCGCTACGTCCACGGCGTGCCGAACGGTCGCCACATCACGCTGCGCCACCTGGCCGAGATGCGCAGCGGCCTGTTCCCCTACAGCGCCGACCCCGACTTCGTGCACGACCTGCTGAGCGACCCGAGCCGCCCGTTCACCCCGCGGGAGTTGCTCGCGTACGGCTTCAAGCACCGCAACACCTTCGCGCCGGGCACGCAGTTCCAGTACTCCAACAGCAACCTGATCCTCCTCGGTCTGGTGATCGAGAAGGTCAGCGGCCACCGCGCCGCCGACTTCATCCACCATCGGGTGCTCCGCCCGGCCCACCTCGGCCACACGCTGTTCCCCAGCGGCCCCGAGTTCCCCGAACCGCACGCGCGCGGCTACACCAACCAGACGCTGAGTGGCGAGGTCGAGGACTCCACGGACTGGAACCCCAGTTGGGCCTGGTCGGCCGGCGCGATGATCTCGAACCTGCACGACCTGCGCCGCTGGGCCAAGACCGTCGCCACCGGGACGCTGCTCAGCCCGGAGACCCAGAGGCAGCGGCTCAAGATGCTGCCGACGGGCCACCCCGGCACCAGCTACGGCCTCGGCATCTTCAGGAGCGGCGGCTGGATCGGGCACAACGGCTCCATCCCCGGCTACGAAACCGTGACCGTCTACCTCCCCTCGCGGAAGGCGACCTTGGTGCTGATGCTCAACACCGACATCACACACGCCGGCCAGGAGCCGTCCTCACTGGTCGCCCGAGCGATCACCGAGATCGTCACCCCCGGCAACGTCTACGACCGCCCGGTCCCCCCGCGCTAGAACGTCCCCACCGGCGAAGCTCGGGTTCTCGTCGGACCACTCCGGGCGCCTGGCCCAGGCCGAAGCAGCGGTAGGCCCATGGGAGATCGTCCGAGATGCACCCGACGAACCTCCGGCGCAGACTGAAAGTCGAGGAACAGTCCGGACGATGCCCGCTTCGCGAGGGAACGTCATGGGCCTCTTGCCATCCAAGGCCAAGATCGACGAGGGATCATTGTGCCAAACGTCGCGAAGTCACGCTGGCGGGTCAGCTGTGAAACCCGTACGGACTGGATGGAATACACGGCCAGGATAGCGGCGATAAAGCGCGACTGTACCGTCGAGGCAGACTCCGGAAAATGGGTCGCCGGGGCAGAGGAACTCCACGTTGCCTACGAGGGGGTCGTGCTCAATGCAAAACTGTCACAGCAGGCGGCGCAGGCAAGAATCGCACCCTGGCGATACGCGGGCTCTGCAGACATTGCCATCTCTCGAATGCAGGCGGCCGACGCCTTGCTGCTTCGCCTGCTGACGGATGAAATGCTCTGCGGTGAACTCCCCAGGATCAGGCAGACCGTCCAAAGCTACTTGATGCCTCAAGACCAACGCCGTAAATGGCTTGACAACTTCAAGGAGAAGGACGGGGAAGAAATCCCTCCTGCCGATCGCCAGCGAATAGAGAGCGCGCTGCGCGGAGCCTACATTTCGAACGGCTTCACCCGTGGCCGACTCCGGACGTTCAATGTCATTCTCCTGGTGGCGGCAGTGGTACTCATAGCGCTGACGGTCCTACTCGGAGTCGTGAACGCACACTGGAAGTCAGATCTCGCGTGCAGTAACTTCGGGAAGGAGATGGTCTGCCCGCTGGGGGCGAGGCCGAGCCGCAGCGACATTCTGCTGATCGAGCTCATTGGTGCAGCAGGGGCAACGGTGTCGGCCGTCTACTCGCTGGCGCGAAAGCAGCGAATCGAAGACCCCTACTTGGTGCACGTAGGCCAGGCAATACTGAAGGTCTCCCTGGGCGGAATAACAGCAGTGCTGGGACTGCTCCTACTATTCGCGACACCGGGGTTCCATATCGACACGGGATGGGAGATCCTTGCTTTCGCGGCGATATTCGGGTACTCGCAGCAGATATTCACCCGGTTCATCGACTCCAGGGAAGACGAACTTCTGAAAGCGGCATCTCCGAGCGGTCCCGAGGGTTCCCTTGTCATCGGGGTGCGAAATCAAGAACATTAGACGCAACTCGTGCTGCAGCTCGCCTTGCGTGCCAGTACTCGGTCCGTACTCGGCCCGTACTCAGATCGGCTCGTGCATGGCAGCGAGTTCCTTCGGGTCGTTCCCGACCATGACCTGAGCGAGACGACCCGCGACCGCGACGACCTTTGGCCACGAGGGGGCCCGTAGATACTCCGCGTCGGTGTCCTGTGGTGCCTCGGTAGCCACGGCGTTGAGCGCGATGCCCAGCTCACGCATGAGAGCGACCTCTTCCTCAGCGACCGTAGCGACCGTTGCCGGAACACTGGATCATGGGTGATCGACCCCAATGCCGGGTCCGCCGGCCTGCCCTGGGTGCGCCCCGCTCTCGAGGTGGCGGGGCCGGGCCGGTGCGGCGAGACCGCGGTGCCGTTCGCCGTCGACCCAGGCGCCGTCGCGTACTGCGCCCCGGCGCAGACGTCGACCTCCTCGTGCTCGGCAGCTCCCCCGTCGACGACATCTCCGCGACATCAGCGCTGTGTACCGGGCAGGCCACATCGCGGCGATTGTTTGCGGCGGTTCGGGCGTGGCATTCGGTGGAGGCAGGCAGAAGGCGCGATCGGGCCTGGACAAGAAACAGACCCCAGGTCATTGACCTGGGGTCTCTCCCTGGGCTCCCACAGAAACGGGGCATGAGAGTCCTACGTTGCGGCAGCCGGCGCCCGGCCGTGAGCTCGCCCGGGTCCGGTCAGAACTCCAGTACCTCGCGGTCGAGCGGATACCGCGCACGGTGACGACCCTCGTACGGCGAGGGCGTGATCGGCAGGACGCCGGTCGGCTGCACGCCCAGATTGTCGTCCCAGAGCCGGGGTTCGACCTGGCCGAGGACGCGGAACCGCCGGAAGGTGAACGGCGGGCTGTCGGTCGGGAAGAACTCGGCCGTGGTCATCACCTGGAAGTGCAGGTGCGGCGTGGTCGAGTTGCCGCTGTTGCCGATCAGCCCGAGGACCTGGCCGCTTTCGACGTGATCGCCCTCCCGGACCCTGAGCGAGCCGGGTTTCATGTGGGCGTAGAGCAGATAGCGGCCCGGCGCGACTTCCACGGTGACGTGGTTGCCGACCGTGTTCTCGATCGGCGGGATGGGCGGCGTGACGGGCGGCGTGTTGTCCGGGATCCCGTCCTGGACCTCCACCACTCTGCCGCCGGCCGAGGCCACGACCGGCTGCCGGTAGCTCAGGTAGCTGGTGAGCCGTGCGGGGTCGCCTTCCCAGGTCTGCCCTTGCCTGCCGACCCGGTACCAGTCGATCGCGAAGCGCTGCGGCACGTAGAAGCGGCCGTTGATCGGGCCGAGGCCGCGCCGGTGGTGGGTGTTGCCGCAGCACGACTCGCTGGCGTACCAGGTGCCGGGGCGGACCGGCGGGTCCAGGTTCAACGGCGGGGTGCGGCCGGTCCGCGTGGCCTGCACCGTCTCCTCGAATGCGGAGGGGCCGGAGGGGGCCAGGACGGCACCCGAGAGATGGTGTTCGAGGACCTTGGGCACCGGCTGACCGCGGTCGAGGACCAGGTCGAGCCAGATGATCCACTTCTGGGAGCCCTGGATGACGGTCGGCGTCGGGGCCGGGGGCGCCGGGGTGTACCCGTCCGCACCGGGCAGGGGGTCGCCCACCGGATTGGCGGCCTCGGCCAGCGCCTGCCCGCTCAGCGAGCCGACGACCCGGTGCGTGTGGGCGTCTCGGACGTTGACACGGTCGAGCCGCACCGGCGTGCTGCTGGACAGTGCGTTCGTGGTGAGCAGTTCGTACGAGAGGTGCGTCCTGCCGTCCGTGGCGACGAACGGCGTCGGTTCGGTCATTACTGCCGCCGTCAACGGCGTGAACTGTGCGCCGGGCGCCGCAGTGGCCACGCCGGCTCCGTATCCCGGTCCCGCTGAGGCCACCAGCATGCCGGCCGCGAGCACGGCAGCGGCGAGCCCGCGAAGTAGCGGGATGCGGCCAGTGCGGTTGCGAGGGTCGCGCTCTGCCATTGCGCTCTTTCATTCGTCGGATCCGGGCCATGAAGGACGCCGGCACGCCCCGAGCCGAGACGCAGGTTCATGTAATCCGGCGGCGCGTCGCTCCGGTTGGAGGTCGCCGGACTCAGGTGCCGAACTGCACCCGTCCAGCCGCATCGACCACCGGCTCCTGGACTCCACCTCTTTCAGGGACTGCGGGGATTCCCGACAGCGCGCTGAGAATGAGGGACGTGAGGGTTAGCGCCGCAACCCTTACCCGAACTGCGCTTCTGTCGACTCGACGCGGTGATCCGCAGGGCCTTACACCCTTGGGTGGTTGGGCGCGCAACCCTCTCGCCGGTGCGCTCGGGCGCACGCGAAGGCGGCGTATCTGCGTGCTGGCCAGCCGTGGTCCGGCCGTTGTTGGTAACAGGTGGTTGCGTAGAACCTGCTGAGTGGGAGAAGACCGGTCGGCGCTGGGGGCGAGACGCGAGCGCGGGGTGTACCCGGTGCTCGTTCAGTTGCCCCCAACACGCTTTCCAAATGTTCGCGTCGGAGTTCGGGATCGATCAGCGGTGTCCTGACCTGCGGCGGAATGGAGGTGAGGGCAGGCGGTGGATGGTGCTGAACGGCAGCGAATGCAACCAGAACTGCAACCAGGGTTCAGTTCCGGTGCAGGCCCTGCGCCGGGCGCTGAGCAGTTCCTCGGGGCCGTACACGGCCTGGAGGCCGGATGGTCTGCGCGCCCGTCGCCGCGGCCGGCTCAGCCGACTCCGCTGCGGGCGACCGCGACGAGCGGTACCGGCTCGTCGGTGATCGCTGCCCGGTGTTTCTGCAGGGCGGCCAGGTCGTGGCTGTCGAACGCGAAGTTCTCCAGCCACTTGACCGAGTTCAGAAAGAGCGACTGGTTGGCCACCGGCGGCCGGTCGGTACCCACCAGGTCGATCCCGTTCCGCTCAGCCGGTCGCTGCCGGCGTCCTCAGCGGCCGGACCACTGACCCCGGCCACGGCGGGCGCCCCATCCGGCGGTGCCCGCCACCGATGACCTCCCGGAACGGGGCCGGGCAAGGGCTCGGGTCCCGGGAGCGGGGGTCAGCCGGCGGTCAGGGTGGTCCACTTCTGGTTGGAGCCGCCGTTGCAGTCCCACAGCACGAGCTGCGTGCCGTCGGTGGTGGAGGAGCCCGGGTCATCGAGGCAGCGGCCGGAGGCGGGGTTGCGGTAGCCGCCGTTGTACGGCTGCCATACCTGGTTGGAACCGCCGTGGCAGGCCCAGAGCTGCACCTTGGTGCCGTTGGCGGTGTTGCCGCCTGCGGCGTCGAGGCACTTGCCCATGGAGCGCAGGGTGCCGTCGGTGGAGAGCGACCAGAGCTGGTTGGCAGCGCCGTTGCAGCTCCAGATCTGCACGGCGGTCCCGTCGGCGGTGCCGGCGCCGTTGACGTCCATGCACTTGCCGGCGATGCCGGACTGCACGGGTGCGGGGACGGGGGCGGGGTTCTTCAGCCACCCGGCGCTGTCCGCGGACTGGATGCCGCGATGCCAGGCGTCGGCCATCTTCTGGTAGCCCGAGTCGTTGGGATGCAGTTGGTCGGACAGGTCGGCCGGGGTCAGGCTGCTCATGTCGACGTAGGCGACGTGCTTGCCCGCAGCCTGTGCGTCGCTGACGATCTGGGGGATGGCCTGGTTGTACGTGCCCCGCCACTGCTCCTCCGAGCTGTTGGTGGACACGACCAGGGAGGCGACGACGACGGTTGCGTCGGGGACGTCGGCGGTGATCTGGTTGACCAGCGACTTCAGCTCGGTGATGGCGTTGTTGGCCCCGGAGGCCCCTATGAGGTCGTTGGTACCGATGTGCAGCGTCACGACGTTGGGCCGGTAGCGGGCCAGCGAGGCGTCGGCGAGTGCGGCGATCTCGTTGATGTGGTACCCGGAGTGGCCTTCGTTGTCGGGGTCGGACATCGAACCGTTCTGTACCGTGCCGACGAAGTCCAGCGGATGGCCGTCCGCCGCGAGCTCGTTCCACAACGGACCCCGGTAGCCGTTGCCCGTACTGCTTCCCACACCCCAGGTGATCGAGTCGCCCAACGGCATGACCCGCAAAGGTGTGTTGGACGCGGCGGAGGCGGGGGCAACACCTGCCGCCGTCACACCGAGCGCGGCGGTGACAAGCGTGACCAGGGGGAGAATCCAGGGCTTTCTCATGCAGCGACCTCTTCGAGTGCGTGCTGAATCAGCTGGACTGATCGCCGTTCGTGTCAGCAACTCGGCCGTTGTGCCGTCCCGTCGGCGTCAGCGGCCGCCTGATGTACCGGCAGAACGGCGTGGGTGGGAGCCTCTTGCGCTGCGAGCGTTGACAACGCCGAGTGAGCGGCGTTCCGTCTGCCCCGGCCCTCCTGTCCCGAGCGGTCGGCCCGGACCGGCCTCACCGGTGCATCCGTAGAGATACCACGTTGATCCCTCTCCGGGACATCCCATGAATGCAGAATTTTAAGATCGGTGCCACAAGGGCGAATCCTGCGTCAGTTCGTCCTGTAGTCGCTGGCCCTATGGTCTGCTCGCTGCTTCCTCTCTACAGTGTCGGCCGTGAACATCCCATGTTTGCATCCATCGCTCGTTCTCCCCAATGCGCCCCCGCACGGCCTCCGGCCAGGCGTCGGCATGAGCCAGTACTTCGACACGAGGTCCTAATGGCGCGTAATCAAACATGGTCAAACATCGGACACGACAAAAGTCTTGACGTTCGCACCGCCTCGTCCATACGCTCGGCCCGCCTCAAGCACTTCGAGCAATCCGGATCGCACCGGCCACCCGTCCAACCGTGCGATCACACCTTCACCCGACTCTGAGTTGATCCGGCCGAGCGGACCCCTCGGGAGAGTTCCCGCCCCTCGGGGTGCCGGTTCCCCCACACGTCGGGGCCGGCGTGCGCTGTCATCGCCGAACAGCTCGATCGTCCCGCTGGTCACCGGGAACACCTGAAACCGCGTCAGTGGCAAACGCACTGATCCGCGACTGAGTACGGGTGGGACGGCAACGGCCGTGCCGACCAACAGCGGAGCCTCAACTCGACGGCACCATCACCGACGTGCAATCAGCCCGTGCCTGGATGTGACCGGAGCCCCCACCACCGGCGGTGCCCTGATCGAACTGTGGGGCGGCAACGGCGGCAGCAACCAGCAATGCCAACTCGGCTGACACTCAACCCCTGGAAGGTTGCGATGCGACTGACCCCACCATCGTCCCTGCGACGCGCGGACCGGCACAGACGCGGCAGGCTGCGCTCGGTGCTCCTGGCCTGCGCTCTGGTCCTGCCCGTCGCTCCGCTGGCCGTGACCGCAGTCGTGACGCCGGCCGCGGCGCTGGACAACGGCGTGGCCAAGACCCCGCCGATGGGCTGGAACAACTACAACGCCTACGGCAACAACCCCACCGAGGCGCTGATCAAGCAGACGGCGCTGGAGATGCACAACAACGGCATGCAGGCCGCCGGTTACGAGTACGTCAACATCGACGACGCGTGGATGGCGTCGAGCCGGGACGCAGGCGGCAACCTGGTGCCCGACCCGGTGAGGTTCCCCAACGGCATCAAGGCCGTCGCCGACTACGTGCACTCCCTCGGTATGAAGCTCGGCATCTACGAGGACGCCGGTACCCAGACCTGCGCCGGCCTGCCCGGCAGCCTCGGGCACGAGACGCAGGACGCCAACCTGTTCGCCTCCTGGGGTGTCGACCTGCTCAAGTACGACAACTGCTACAACAACAACATCGGTTCCCAGACCCGGTACACCGCGATGAGCGACGCGCTCAAGGCCACCGGGCGTCCGATCCTGTTCAGCATCTGCAACTGGGGCACGGACAACGTGTGGACCTGGGGCTCGAACGTCGGCAACATGTGGCGCACCACCGGTGACGTCTCCGACACCTACGCCAGCTTCCTGTCGAACTTCCACAGCAACGTGAACCTGGCCGCGTACGCCGGGCCCGGGGGCTGGAACGACCCCGACATGCTGGAGACCGGCAACGGCGGCATGACCGCGACCGAGTACCGGAGCCAGTTCAGCCTGTGGGCCCAGATGGCCGCTCCCCTGATCTCCGGCAGCAAGATCATCGGTGCGAGCCAGGAGACCCTGTCGATCCTGACCAACAAGGCGGTCATCGCCGTCGACCAGGACTCCCTCGGCAAGCAGGGCACCATGGTCTCCTCCTCGGGCGGCCTGGACGTGCTGTCCAAGCCGCTTGCCAACGGCGACGTGTCGGTCGTGCTGTTCAACGAGACCAACTCCACCGCGACCATCACCACCAGCGCTTCGGCCGTCGGCAAGACCGGCGCCTCCAGCTACACGCTCACCGACCTGTGGACCGGCGCGACGTCCACCACCACCGGCACCATCAGCGCGAGTGTGCCGGCGCACGGGACGGTGATGTACCGGGTCGCGGGCGGCTCCAGCACCGGCACCACCACAGGTCCGATCCACGCCATCGGTTCGGGCAAGTGCCTGGACGTGCCCGGCCTTTCGCAGACCAACGGCACCCAGACGCAGATCTGGGACTGCAACGGCGGCACGAACCAGACCTGGACCAGAACGTCGACCAAGCAACTCACCGTCTACGGCGGTACGAAGTGCCTCGACGCGGCCGGCACCGCGGCCGGCACCAAAGTGGCGATATGGGACTGCAACGGCGGCACCAACCAGCAATGGAACCTCAACTCCAACGGCACCATCACCGGCGTCCAGTCGGGCCTGTGCCTGGACGTGACCGGCGCGTCCACCACCAACGGCGCGCTGGTCGAACTGTGGGACTGCAACGGTGGCAGCAACCAGCAATGGCGCCTCGCCTGACACCACCGCCCAGGACTGAAGGGCACTGAAAGCCCCATGAGGTGTGCGGGACAATCATGATCCGTCCCGCACACCTCCGTTTCCTGGTCGTGGGTGCAGGGGCAACAGGTGGAACAAGTGCACGGTCGGTCAGCAGGGGGACTCGTCAGGGCCACCGGCGGATGCAGGCCGTCCGCCCAGGTCCGAACCGATCAGGGCAACTGAGACCAGAACCGAGACCACAGCACGACGAGGGCCCGACCAAGATCTGATTGGGCCCTCATTTCCGCTGGTCATCGGCTGTGGAGGATACGAGATTCGAACTCGTGAGGTTGCCCCCGACACGCTTTCCACATGTACGTCTGGGGGTTCTGGGCCTGGTCAGCGGGGAATCGCCTCCTTACTCCCCGTTCTGCGACCAGGCCGCGGTGAGCGCGGTGACCGGGTCACGGTCGGCTGGTGCCGCGGGCCACCATTCGCCGTCGTCGTCCTGGCTGTAGGGGTACCAGCGGGCGTCGGGGCCCAGACGCAACTGGATGCCGTGGTGGGTGAGGGTGAGGCGGTTGCGCCAGGCCCTGAGGTGTGTGGGGGAGTCGGTCATCTCGGCGAGGGTCGCGTACAGGGCGGTGCGGGTGGCCTTCATCACCGTCGGGTCGGGGGTATGGGGCTGTTCGGCGACGGTGATGCCCGTGGGGCCGCCGTGGCGCCAGGCGCGGGTGAGGCGTGCGAAGGCAGTGGGGTTGGTGCCGGTGTTCTGGATCAGGTGGTGGAACCACTCGGGTCCTGGGTTGCTTGCGGCGATGCGGATGGCGTCCTGGTGCTGGGTCAGGTGCAGGTCGGCGGTGTCGCCCGCGAGGAGCCGGGCGGCGCGCGCGGTGGCGTCGGCCATGAGGCGTTCCAGGTCCGCGGCGGCCAGGCCGCTGCCGGGAGGCGGGGCGATGGGCAGGGCTGTGGTGTGGGCGCCGGGTTCCGGGAGTTCGGGCAGTTCGGGGGGCTCTTCGGCCCAGTGGGCGTACGCGGCGGCGGCCGGGATGCCGGCCGGTGCCGGCGGGGCGGCGGTTTCCTGTGCTGCCGTACGGAGTGCGCGCAGCTGGGCGAAGACCTCCTCGCGACCGCGGCCACGCAGCGAGAAGAGCACGAACGGGTCGGTGTCGATGGTGGCGGCGATGGCGTAGCAGAGCGCGGCGGCGTGCTTGCAGGGGTGTCCCCAGTCGGGGCAGGAGCACTCCGGATCGAGCTCGGTGGGCAGGGGGAGCAGTGGGACGCCTGCGTGCCGGGCGTCGTCTACGAGTTCGGCGGGCATCTCGCCGTCGAGAAGTGCTGCGAGATGCCCGGCGCGGGCCGCGATCGTGTCGAGCAGGGTGCCCCACTGAGGGTCGGTGAGGACGGGCAGGTGGACCGATGAGCGGTACGGGCGCGGGCGGCTGCCCTGGACAGCAGCCTTGACCTGGCCCGGAGCCACGGTGACCGGGCCGACCATGCCTTTGCGGGCGTAGGTGCGTCCGCGCGAGAGCCGTCCGGCGTCCAGGGTGGAGTCCTCCAGGGCGGCCACCCATGCCTGGCCCCACCAGGTCGCGGCGAAGGCTCGCTTGCCGCGGGCGGGCGCACGGCGCGGGCCGGGGACAGCGGGGCTCATGACTGCCTTCCCAGGGCGACGAGTTCGGCGAGGTCAGCGTCGGACAGTTCGGTGAGGGCTGCCTCGCCGGAGCCGACGACGGCGTCGGCGAGGGCGCGCTTGGCTTCGAGCAGCTTCGCCACCTTGTCCTCCACGGTTCCCTCCGCGAGGAGCTTGTGCACCTGAACGGGTCTGTCCTGGCCGATGCGGTAGGCGCGGTCGGTGGCCTGGTCCTCGACGGCAGGGTTCCACCAGCGGTCGTAGTGCACGACGTGAGTGGCGCGGGTCAGGTTGAGTCCGGTGCCCGCCGCCTTCAACGACAGCAGGAACACCGGTACTTCACCGCGCTGGAAGCGGTCCACCATCTCCTCGCGCCGCGCGACGGGGGTGGCGCCGTGCAGGAAGAGAGCGGGGACGCCGCGCTCGGCGAGATGCTTCTCCAGCAGCGCCGCCATCTGTTTGTACTGCGTGAAGACCAGCACGGATTCGCCTTCGGCGGTGATGGTGTCGAGAAGTTCGTCCAGCAGGTCGAGCTTGCCGGAGCGGCCCCGCAGGGGAGTGGACTGTCGCAGGCTGTGCTCTTTCAAGTACTGGGCGGGGTGGTTGCAGATCTGCTTCAGCGCGGTGAGCAGCTTGAGTACCAGACCGCGCCGGGCGATGCCCTCCGACTCCGCGATCTTCGCCATGGTCTCGCGGACCACCGCCTCGTACAGGCTGGTCTGCTCGGCCGTCAGCGGGACGACGTGGTCGGTCTCGGTCTTGGGCGGCAGTTCGGGCGCGATGCCGGGGTCGGACTTCTTGCGGCGCAACAGGAAGGGCCGTACGAGACGGGACAGGCGTTCGGCTGCCTCGGGATCCTCGCCGGCCTCGATGGCGCGGGCATGCCGGTCACGGAATACGGTGAGTGTGCCGAGGAGCCCGGGGGTGGTCCAGTCGAGCAGGGCCCACAGTTCGGAGAGGTTGTTCTCCACGGGGGTGCCGGTGAGGGCGACGCGGGCGCGGGCGGGCAGGGCACGCAGTTCACGGGCGGTGACGGCGTAGGGGTTCTTGACGTGCTGGGCCTCGTCGGCGGCCACCAGCGACCAGGCCGTCTCGGCGAGCACTTCGCGGTCGCGGCGCAGCACCCCGTAGGTGACCAGGACGATCTCGTCGCCGGCCAGGTCCCCCAGGCGGCGGTCGCCGCCGTGGTACCGGCGTACCGGGACGCGCGGCGTGAACCTGGCGGCCTCGCGCTGCCAGTTGCCGAGCAGAGAGGCCGGGCAGACGACAAGGGTGGGGCCCGCGGTGGTGGGGTCGCTCTGGCGGTGCAGGTGCAGGGCGAGCAAGGTGATGGTCTTGCCCAGGCCCATGTCGTCGGCGAGACAGCCGCCGAGGCCGAGCGCGCACATCTCGGCCAGCCAGGCCAGGCCCCGCTTCTGGTACTCGCGCAACGTGGCCTTGAGGGCGGCGGGCTGGGGTACGGGGGTGCGGGACTCGGGGTCGCGGATACGAGCGACCAGGTCGCCGAGCGCACCGACCGCCGCGCAGGGGACCCGGTCGCCGTCCCTCCCCCAGCCTCCGGCCGGGGGGACCCCCATCTCGCTTCGCTCGGCCTCGCCGGTCAGCGCGGCGCTCAACGCCTCCATGGGGGTGAGCGGTTCCATCCGGCGGCGCCTGGCGCGGGCCACCAGCTTCGGGTCGGCGACCACCCACTGGTCGCGAAGCCGGACGAGGGGACGGCGTGACTCTGCGAGGGCGTCCATCTCGGCCTCGGTGAGCGGCTCGCCGCCGAGGTAGACCTGCCAGCGGAAGTCGAGGAGGGCCTCGGTGTCCAGCAGGCCGCCCGCGGTGGAACCGGGGGCGGTGCGCTGCCCGATCTCCGCGGTCGCGGTGAGTGCCTTGACCAGTTCGCGCGGCCAGTGCACGTCGACACCGGCCGCGCGCAGCACGTCCGTGGCGTCCCCGAGGAGTTCGAAGGCTTCGTCGTCGGTCAACCGGAGCTGATCGGGAGCGGCATCGTCGAGCAGCCTCCGCAGCGGGGGCCAGGCGCGGGCGCCGCGGCGCAGGGCGAGCAGGGTCTCGGTCTCGGTGCGCGGGCCGAGCAGCCGCTCCACTTCGGTCGGCTCGCTCCACAGCCGTGCGGCCTCGATGACGAGCGCCGGGTCCGCGGCGGTGTGCAGTTGCACGACGGCCCGGAACTGCCGTCGGCGTCCTTCGGGTACGTCGACGCGGAGCGAGACACTGACCTCGGCGGTGAGCGCCGCCTGGGTTTCCTCGGCCCATTCACGCAAGGCGGGCACGGCACGGGCCTCGCGCCAGGCGTACGGCAGCGCTCCCATGGCGAGCGGCGCGGCCGGCGTACGGACCAGCTCATCGGCGACCGCGTCGCAGAACTGGCATACCAGAGCAGCCGGTTCGGCGATCCGCACCGGGGCCGGGCCGGGCTCGGGCAGACAGTGGGCGTGGGGCGGGAAGGCGGCAGCCAGGGCGTCCAGCATCTGCCGCTGGGCGGCGGTGAAGGGACCCACCTGCCAGGTGTCGTAACCGGCGGGGGTGAGGGCCGGGTGGAGGCGGCCGTCGGCGAGCAGCCGCAGCGCGAAGCGAGTGGCGGCCTGCCAGGCGTCGCCGGAGGGATGCGTCGGCTTCGCATTGGCCAGGGCGGAGACAGCGACGGCGACAGGCAGCGCGTAACCCTCGACCCTGCGCCGCCTGACCGAGCGGCCGTGCGGCAGGACCAGCTCCACCGCCTCGGTCTCCAGGCCGGCGGGTGCCGTCCTGTCTCCGGCTGCTGCCCCGGCCGGCCTCCACAGCAGCAGCCGCCCAAGGCGTGCGGGCTCACCGGGCAGGAACACCGCCGCCCAGCCGGCGCCGAGCAACTCCCTCACGAAGGCGGACGTTTCCTGCCGGGCCAGCGGCGGCGCGCTCCTCGCGCCCGTACTCGGCTCTCGTACGACGACTCGTGCCACTCTCTTCCGCCCTGTCGCGTGCCGGACCCCTCCCCAGGCCCGCTCACTGCCGAACCCCACCAGGCAACGTCACACGCTGGCAACCGCGGGCCTTTGCTTGACTGTCGGCGCAGGCGCCACGGCGGATGTGCCGCTGCTGAACGCACCGGCCTTCAACCGTAAGGTGCAGCGCTACGGTGAGGCCATGAGCACCTGGGCCTCAGCCGTGCTGGAGGCATTGATCGAAGAGGCCACCATCGATGCCTACGGCGAGGAAGAGCAGCTCACCGGCTTCTTCACGATGATCGAGGAAAGCCTTGCCGTGCCGTTCACCACGACTGTGCTCGGCGTCGACGTGAGCGTGGTCGGTGTCGATCTGACCGAGGACGGGCGCGTGGTCGCACGCTGCGCCCGGGGGTCGGTCCGACAGGACATCGGAATTCTCGACCTGCCGCTGCCGGAACCCGCTCCCGAGGGCTCGCAATGGATCGAGGCGTACCGCCACTGGGCCCGCTGAACTGGCGCGTCGCACAACTGCACAGCTGAGCCCGTGCTTCGAAGCCACCTGAGCCCGTGCTCGAACGGACGGTCGCCCCGACTACCGCTGACCGGACCAACTGCGGGAAACAGAGAGCACCCAGCGCGCATACCGCAGTATGCTTGCCGATATGGCTGACACCACACGCATCACGGTGACACTCCCCACCGAGCAGGTGGCGGAGCTGAAGAAGATCACGGACAACATCTCCGGCTACGTGGCCGAAGCGGTCGCCAGACAGATCCGGCACCAGCTTCTGGGGGCCGACCTGCGCAGCCACACAGACGAGCACGGGGCCTTCAGTGAGGAAGAGCTGGCCGAGGCGCGGGCGCGGATCTTCGGTACGACCCAGGCCGTCGGCGGCGCGAGCGCCGCGTGAGCGGGCACATCGAGACCGTCGTCCTGGACAGCGAGGGGCTGTCGGCCTGGGTGGCACAGGACCGGAAGGTTCTGGCGATGTTCCAGGTGTTCCACGACATGGGAGCGGACCTTGTCGTCAGCGCCAACACCATCGTGGAAGTGAGCCACGCCGGGGTGCATCTGCCCCGGCTGCAATGGGCGCTCTCCCGGGTCAAGGTGGAGCCGGTCACGGAGGCGGCGGCCAAGGCGGCGGCACAACTGCTCAAGGGCGCCGGTCTGCACGGACACAAGTACGCGATCGACGCCACCGTCGCCGAAGCGGCCTTGCGTCAGCCCGGCCCGGTCGCCATCCTCACGTCGGATGTCGATGACATGACGCGGCTGTGCGGCAGCAAGGTCCGGATGATCGGGCTCTGACCGCCGCCGTGACTCCGTCACGGAGCCTGCGTCGCTCGCCCTGCGGATGCAAGCGTGCGCCTTTCCTGCTTGACGGGTATGCCTCGAATGTCGCCTATAAATGCAACCGAAACTGCAACCAGGGCATGCCGAAGAGTCGGACCGCACTAAGCGGTCCGACATTTTGCACCCTAATTGGGACGACACTGCCCTACAAATCGAGGCCGACCGCATACTCATGGAATCTGGTATCACAGTGCCGGACCATCTTCAGCCACTCACTCTTTAGCAATTGCACAATTCCCCGCGCAAGAGAAAACAGTCACACCAGGAGCAAGCAGACTGGTGTGACTGTTCACGCATCAATCCCGTCAGTGCAACCAGGACAGCATCTCGATCCTGCTGAGTGGAGGTGCTCGACACTTCACAGGGGCGACCACTAATTGGCCTCCCTGCAACTATTGCACTGCGTTTCCCGTGCGCTTGAGGATGGCTGCTGAACGTCAACCGACCCATCACTGGACCGCTTCGATTCCAACTCGCCAACGCCTCCGGTTTCCCTCAGTGGCTGGCATTTCTGCATGAGCTCTACCATTTCACGTGCCGCTTTCCGTCGGGACGGCTTTCTTGACCAGATCCCGGCAAGTACGGCAACACTGAGAAGGGCAAAGCGCCCCAGAGGAAGACACACCCCGATGAGGGCAGCTATCGAGCCGACCGGGGTCACGCTAGTGACCACGGCCTCCAAGCTCACGGAATGAATGCGTTCGCCACGGCAGATTCCTTTCGGTTAGTAGGGAGTGCCGCCGGGTCTAACTCAGCGGCCCACTCACCTTCGGACAGTGGCGGGTTTGACAGGCCCGCACTATCTACAGCGCCTCAAGGGGAAACTCCGTTGGCGTATCAGGAGTTCGCCTCTTCGCATACTGACCTATGCAGCGGGCCCTTTAGTGAAGATCTCACTTGGACGGGTCTTCCCAATTGTCCGGCATAGAGAAGGATGAGCGTAAACCTTGCGACGTCATGTCGGTTTTTGTACGATTGTGGTTTCACAAAAATCACACTGCTCACACGAGGCACTTTCCGCACCTCGCTCAGCAGCTTCCCGACACGACTTCTGGAGCAGAAAGGGCGGGGCGCGAGCGTACGAGATTTGGCGTATCCCGATTTTTCCCATGCCGAACGGTACCGCGACTGAAAGATCAATAGAGAGGCTCGCGCACGAGAAAGACTCGACGGTTTGGAGGCTCACCGTAGCCATTCATCCGGGCATGGTCGAAGACCTCTCGGTCAGGGTGTCTTGCAAGATCACGGTCGGTCGGGAATGCCACGCTGGCCCGGGGGCGGGTCGGATGTCCGGGTTCGCGCTGGGGCGGACGCAGTGCAGGCACGGTCTCGGTGATCATGTGAGTTCGAGCGGGACGGCGCTTTGGTTGTGCTTGAGGGACTGCAAGACGGTCAGAAGCCGAAGAAGTGAAGGGGCGGGTCTCTGACCTGCGGCCGTGCAATCGATCAACGCTGCGACCTGCGACTTAGCTGTCGGTGGTTGTCAGCGTTGGTCGTCGTTGAGCACCCTCCGACGGCCCGGAGACGGCCCAGTCGTACAAAGCGCCACAGGTGGGTGACGGCGCTGGTACGGTCCCTTCCATGGCGGATCTTGTGGGGTTGCTTCAGCTCCTCGGGGCGGGCAGCGTGGGTGCAGTCGTTACCCAGTACGTCAGCGCTGCACCGGAGCGCCGTAAGGCCCGTGCCGCTGCTCGCACCGCAATGACGGCTCTAGAAGAAGCGGTTTGGTCCTCGGGGGACCCGGAAGAATGGCGCCGACTACGCGGGGCGGTTCATACTTTTGAGTCAGCCGCCATGATCGCCGGGGTGCCACACCATGTGTCCGAGTGGTACGCGCGGACGCGGGTGGCCTTCTACTTGGCGAGTCGTCGCAGCTATGAGCAGGACCCAGATCCGGAGTATGGCGGAGGTTTTGCAACTCGGTATGTCCGTGGCTTGGACACGGCGACTGAGGTCGTCTGTCTAGCAATTTGGCATCCACGACGCTCGCGACTTTTCTGGAGGGTACGTCTCAAAAGGGCCGTGGCTGACGCCCGAGCTGCTGTAGCCGATTCACCTGATCTTCTTCGGGACCTGAACGAACGCCGCAGGATCTGAGTGATCAGCACCACTAGGTCGGCGGAGTCTCAATGGCCGAGTCAAGGCGACGGGCATTGGCCGACAGCGAGGACGGCGTCCGTACTGGGCCAGGGCTTTGAGGTCTGCCCTCATCCTTATCAGGTCGATCACGGGGACCTGTCGACGTCGGTCAACCGGCTCTGTGCCTCGGCTGGTTGTCCGCTGGGGTTCGGCGCCGACCGCTGCTGTTCGCGCTCGTTGGTGTCAGGCGCTGATGTCAGCCGTCCGCGTGGGCCTTGACAACTCGGTCAGACCAACGGACCTTCAGTCTGATCACTTGCGCGCTCCGGTGGCTTCTGGTCGCTTTCGATGGTGGACCGACTGCCACCTGCGAACCCGAGCAGGTAGACGAGCATCAGCAATCCGAAGATCGCCACCTCTTGGGCAATTCGATGCCCTTCGAGATACGGCCCCACGGTGACCCTGCCAGAAATGAAGATCATCGCTGTGATCCAGAGGCCGTAGATCCTGCCCCTACTGCGGTTCTTGGCCATCGTCGCCCCCCTGAAGGTTCCCGCACTTTAGCGCGGGGCCGGTAGGGCGGCTTTGGGGTGGAGCGGATGGCCCAGCAGTCCCCACTCAACCCACCACTCACCCCAGCTCCCATCCCGTCTGCCGTCGACCCACACACCGTGGAGCGGGCGTGGTTCATGGCGTCCAGGTGGAGCGCGCCACTGTACGAACGACCTCGACGCGGGATACGTCCGCATCCGCAAGAACCGGCTTCGACCCAAGTACGCGCACGGCTGCGGCGACGATGAACCGTGCGGCCGGAAGGCGGGGTACTGCCCCAAGCGGCAGCAGACCCGCCGCGAGCACAAGTCCACCAAGTCCCGCGCGGGACGGCGCACGATCGGCCTGCCCGATCCGCTGATCAAGATCCTCCGGCACCACCATGAGGTGCAGGAGAGGGAACGGATCGCAGCCGGTGCGGACTGGGAGGGCAAGGGGTACGTCTTCGCCTCGCCGATCGGCGGGCCGCTGAGCCCGAACACCGACTTCCACGTATGGAAGAGGCTGCTTCGGGATGCTGGCGTCCGGGACGGTCGACTTCATGACGCTCGCCACACGGCGGCGACAGTGCTGCTGATCCTCGGCGTCCCGGACGTCGTGATCGACGCGATCATGGGGTGGGAGCCCGGGGGAGCGGCGAGGATGCGCGCTCGCTACATGCACATCACGGGTCCCATGCTCCGGAAGGTCGCGCAGCAAATCGGAGACGCGCTCTGGGAGCCGCCCGGCATCGGCCGTAAGGCCAACTGAGACGGACAACGTCGAAGGGCGCGGTTCCCGGGTTTCCGGGGGCCGCGCCCTTCGGCGTTTGCGTCGGGGGTGCGGCGGGCCGCTACTTCAACTCGAACAGCAGCGCGCGGACTTCGACGCTCCCAGTGTTGTGCGTGGAGTGGTCCACGGCGGGGCTCCACATCGCCTCGCCGGCCACGAGCGAGACCTCGATGGCTTCACCGGACTCCTCAGTGAAGGTCACATTCCCATCCGCGAGGCCGTAGACGAGGTTGTCACGATGGTGGTGCAAGGCTGAAGTGGCGCCAGGCTGGAGCCGGGCCTCGAGAAGCCGTACCCGATCGTTCTCGAAGAGGATCTTGTACACATCAGGTGCTACCTGCACAGCGTCAGCTGCCATGGGGATCTCCTGGTTGAGGAGTGGAGCGTCGGAGCGTCGTTACCTGATGGCGACGGTAGTTCCGGGGATACGGCCGTGCACGGCGAGACAGCCACGTAGGGGACCCGGAGGGCCGTCAGGCCGGACGCGCGCTGTCAGCGTTGGCCGAGCAGAAAGGCAGGCTCGTGGTTCTGCTTCTGCGTGCCGGTGCTGGCTCGGAGCCAAGTGAGACGGAAACTGAGACGGACAACGACGAAGGGCCCCACCGCGAACGGTGGGGCCCTTCGACATCGTGCCCGGTGAGGCACTGGCGGAGGATACGAGATTCGAACTCGTGAGGGGTTGCCCCCAACACGCTTTCCAAGCGTGCGCCCTAGGCCACTAGGCGAATCCTCCGCGGCAAACAATACAAGACGTTAGGGAGTGCTCGCGAACTCGTTCCCACCCTCAGGATCCTGTACCCTGTGCGGAGCCCCTCACGTGGCGCTATCTGACTGAACTCCCCCAGGGCCGGAAGGCAGCAAGGGTAGGTTGGCTCTGGCGGGTGCGTGGGGGGCGCTTGCGTTTCCGGGGCCGTGTCGGGGGGCCGTGCTCGGGGTTGTCCCGCGGGCGGTCCGCGTTGTCAGTGGGCGCCTATAACCTCGTATACGTGTCGTCTCTCGCGCTGTACCGCCGCTATCGCCCGGAGTCGTTCGCCGAGGTCATCGGGCAGGAGCATGTCACCGACCCGTTGCAGCAGGCGCTGCGGAACAACCGGGTCAATCACGCGTACCTGTTCAGCGGGCCGCGCGGCTGCGGGAAGACGACCAGCGCCCGGATCCTGGCGCGGTGTCTGAACTGCGAGCAGGGGCCCACGCCGACGCCCTGCGGGGAGTGCCAGTCCTGCCAGGACCTCGCGCGCAACGGGCGGGGGTCGATCGACGTCATCGAGATCGACGCCGCTTCGCACGGTGGTGTGGACGACGCGCGTGACCTGCGGGAAAAGGCCTTCTTCGGGCCTGCGAGCAGTCGGTACAAGATCTACATCATCGACGAGGCCCACATGGTCACGTCGGCCGGCTTCAACGCGCTGCTGAAGGTCGTCGAGGAGCCGCCGGAGCACCTCAAGTTCATCTTCGCCACGACCGAGCCCGAGAAGGTCATCGGGACGATCCGGTCGCGTACACATCACTATCCGTTCCGGCTGGTCCCGCCGGGGACCCTGCGGGAGTACCTGGGCGAGGTCTGCGGGCAGGAGGGCATTCCCGTCGAGGACGGCGTGCTGCCGCTGGTCGTGCGGGCCGGTGCCGGGTCCGTGCGTGACTCCATGTCCGTCATGGACCAGCTGCTCGCGGGAGCAGCCACCGACGGTGTGACGTACGCCATGGCGACCTCGCTGCTCGGCTACACGGACGGGACCCTGCTCGACGCGGTGGTCGAGGCCTTCGCCGCCGGGGACGGGGCCGCGGCCTTCGAGGTCGTGGACACGGTCATCGAGGGCGGCAACGACCCGCGGCGTTTCGTCGCCGACCTGCTGGAGCGGCTGCGGGACCTGGTCATCCTGGCCGCCGTGCCGGACGCCGCCGAGAAGGGGCTCATCGACGCCCCCTCCGACGTCGTCGAGCGGATGCAGGCCCAGGCCGGCGTCTTCGGCGCCGCCGAGCTCAGCCGCGCCGCCGACCTCGTCAACGAAGGCCTGACGGAGATGCGCGGGGCCACCTCCCCCCGGCTCCAACTCGAACTCATCTGCGCGCGCGTGCTGCTTCCCGCGGCCTACGGCGACGAGCGCTCCGTCATGGCCCGGCTGGACCGCATCGAGCGCGGCGTGAACTTCGTGGGCGCGGGCGCGGCGGCCGCGCCCGCCATGGGGTACGTACCGGGACCCGAGGTGCACGGTGGAGCCGCTGCCACTGCGGGGCCTTCGGTTCCGTCGGGCGGCGGGGCCGCCGCTGCCCGGGCCGCCGCGCGTGGGGCGGGCACCACCGGGCCGGGAGCGCCTGCGCAGGCGTACGGGGCAGGGGGCGGCGCGGCGACCCAGGGCACCGGATCGGCTCCGGCCGGCGGACCGGCGCCGACCCAGGTTCCACCGTCAGCCGCTCCACCGTCAGCCGCTCCGCCATCTGTCGCTCCGCCGTCCACCGCGCCTTCGCCCGCCGCGGCGCCGGCGCCCGCTCCGGTGGCCGAGCAGCCGCACGCTCCGGTCGCCCAGCCCGCCCCGGCGGGGGCCGCACCCGGAGCCTGGCCCGCAGCGACGGCCGCGGGCAGTGGCAGCGGTGGCCGTCGCCCCGGCGGCTGGCCCACCGCGACGCCCGCGAACCCGCCGGCCGCCGCGCCCGCCCCTGGCGCCGCCTACGCCTCCAACCCCGCCTCTGCCTCGGCACCTGCCTCCGCCGCCCCCGCTCCTTCCGGCGGCGGCCCCGACCCCCGGACGCTCTGGCCGAACATCCTGGAGGCGGTGAAGAACCGGCGCCGGTTCACCTGGATCCTGCTCAGCCAGAACGCGCAGATCACAGGCTTCGACGGCACGACCCTGCAGATCGGCTTCGTCAACGCGGGCGCGCGGGACAACTTCGCGAGCAGCGGCAGCGAGGAAGTGCTGCGGCAGGCGCTGTCCGAGCAGTTCAACGTCCAGTGGAGGGTCGAGGCGATCGTCGACGCGTCGGGCGGCTCGGCACCGCTGCCGGGCGCCGGGGGCGGCGGAGGCTTCAACGGCGGGGGCTCCGGGTTCAACGGTGGCAACGCGGGCTTCGGCAGTGGCGCCCAGGCCGCGCCGCGCCCCGCTCCGCAGTCCGCGGCTCCGGCTTCCCGGCCCGCCGCCTCTCCGGGCCCCGGACCGTCCGAGAACCGGGGCCCGTCAGCCCCGTCCGGGGCCCCCGCCGTAACGCAGTCGGCCCCGGAACCGCCTCCGGTGGCTCCTGAGGACGACACCCCCGAGGACGACGACCCCGACCTCGACGAGTCCGCCCTCTCGGGCCACGAACTGATCGTGCGCGAACTGGGCGCGACGGTGATGGAGGAGTTCACCAACGAGTGAGCGAGCAAGTGAGTGAGCAAGCAAGTGAGTAGGCGGGCAGGCGAGTAGGCGGGCAGGCGAGTAGGCGGGCAGACGAGTAGGCGGGCAGACGAGTAAGCGCGCAGGCGAGTAAACGGGGAAGCGGCGGGACGCGAGACGGCGAACCAGCCCCTCACCCAAGCGCAACTCAGCGCAACTCAGCGCCACTCACCCACGCTCACCCAAGCGACCCTCATCCACGCTCACCTGGACGATCCCACCAACCTCTCACCCACCTCCCTTCGGAAGCCCCTACAAGGGCATCCGCTCCCGGCGGTTAGGCTGACCCCGTGAAGGTCCTCGTCATCGGTAGCGGCGCCCGCGAACACGCCCTGTGCCACTCCCTGTCCCTCGACTCCGACGTCACCGCCCTGTACTGCGCCCCCGGGAACGCAGGCATCGCGGAGGTGGCCGAGCTGCGCCCGGTCGACGCGCTGGACGGCGCCGCCGTGGCCGCGCTGGCCACGGAGCTCGGCGCCGAACTGGTGGTCGTGGGCCCGGAGGCCCCGCTCGTCGCCGGGGTCGCCGACGCCGTGCGCGAGGCGGGCATCCCCGTCTTCGGCCCCTCCAAGGAGGCCGCGCAGCTGGAGGGCTCCAAGGCCTTCGCCAAGGACGTGATGGCGGGAGCAGGCGTCCCGACCGCCCGCTCGTACGTCTGTGCGACGCCCGCCGAGGTCGACGAGGCGCTGGACGCCTTCGGCGCGCCGTACGTGGTGAAGGACGACGGGCTGGCGGCCGGCAAGGGCGTCGTCGTGACCGGCGACCTCGAAGTCGCGCGGGCGCACGCGAACGCCTGCGACCGCGTGGTCATCGAGGAATTCCTCGACGGCCCGGAGGTCTCCCTCTTCGCCATCACGGACGGCGAGACGGTCGTCCCGCTCCAGCCGGCCCAGGACTTCAAGCGCGCGCTGGACGGCGACGAGGGCCCGAACACCGGCGGCATGGGCGCGTACTCGCCCCTGCCCTGGGCGGACCCGAAGCTGGTCGCGGAGGTCATGGACACAGTCCTGCAGCCGACGGTCGACGAGCTGCGCCGCCGTGGCACCCCGTTCTCCGGCCTGCTGTACGCGGGTCTCGCGATCACTTCGCGCGGCGTACGGGTGATCGAGTTCAACGCCCGTTTCGGCGACCCCGAGACCCAGGTGGTCCTCGCCCGACTGAAGACCCCGCTCGCAGGGGTGCTGCTGGCCTCGGCGAACGGCACGCTCGCCGATCTGGAGCCGCTGCGCTGGAGCGACGACGCGGCCGTCACCGTGGTCATCGCCTCGCACAACTATCCGGACACTCCGCGGACCGGTGACCCGATCACCGGGCTCGACGAGGTGGCCGCTGAGGACGGCCCGCACGCGTACGTCCTGCACGCCGGGACCAGGCAGGACGGCGACGCCGTAGTGAGCGCGGGCGGCCGTGTGCTCTCCGTCACGGCGAAGGGTGCCGACCTCACGCAGGCCCGCGAACGGGCGTACGCGGCGGTCGCCCGTATCCGCCTCGACGGTTCACAGCACCGTACGGACATCGCGGCAAAGGCGGCGGCGGGGGAGTAGCCCCCGGTTGACCCGCTTCCGCGGGCCCGTTCGCGAGCCGTTCCCGCAGGCCCCAGGCCCCGGAATCCCCAGGGAATCCGGGGCCTGATCCTTGCCCACTGTCATCCACCTCTCCCCAAAGCCATTCCATCGAGTGACCGATGCCCCATCCGGCTGACGGGGGCCGGGGCCCCAACTAGGGTGCGGCGAAAGCGTTCCGGCACTTGGCCCACCGGCATTGCGATGTCGGTGGCTGGTGCCACAGTGGGGGAGTGAGCAACGCCAGGGCATCCGTCGGCGGAAGCCGTGACCACCAGGGTCGCGGTGGACGCCGAGCGGGAAAGTAGGGGGTGACATCCGGTCGTGACAGGTATGGGTGTGGAGGTGGGCGCGCAGGCCGCGCGCTCACGGGCTCTCGCCGTGCTGCGCATCCGCAGCCGGGCGCTGGCCGTCGCCCTGCTGCCCGCGGCCGTCGCCGTCGTGCTGCTCGTCGGCGGTTCCACCGGCCATGTCAGCGGCGGGAGTTGGCATCTCACCAGCTGGATCGTGGCGGCTGTCGCCGCGCTCGTGCTGCTCGCGGCCGCGGGGATCGCGCTCGTCGTGGCCCGCGCGCGGCCCGCCATCAGCCCGACGGTCGCGATCGCCGAGGAATCGGCCCCGGATCTGTACCGCATGGTGCGAGATCTGGCCGACCGCCTCGACGTTCCGGCGCCCTCCGCGATAGCCCTCACCCCGGACTGCGACAGCTGGCTGGAGGACCGCACCCACCCGGCCCACGGCCCGCCGTCCGATGTACGGGGTCTGACAGGCGGCCTCCCGCAGGTGCTCGGCCGCGCCCGCGCGGGCCGGAACCTGCGCCGGGTGCCCGCGACTCCCGTCCTCGTCATCGGCTCGCCGTTCCTGTGGTGGATGCGGGTCGGCGAACTGCGCGCGGTCCTGGCCCCGGTCGTCGCCGGTACGGGCCCCTCCGCGCACCCGGACATAGCCGCGGCGCGTCGTTTCGTACGAGGTCTGGACGCGGCCGTGGCAGTCACCTCGGCGCCCGCTCGCGGACCCCTGGCCCGGATGGTGCTGGGCGGCGTCGGCTGGGTGACCCGCCTGTTGCTGCGCAGTTGCCGCGGACACGCGGCCGAGATGGAGCGGGGCGTCGCGGCGGCCGCCGCCGAGCGCGCACAGGCCGTGGACTACGGCCTGCGGATCGTCGCGCAGGAACAGGTCGGCCTGGCGTACGCCGGGTGGGACCGGCTGCTCACGCGCGTCGCGCTGCCCGCCTGGCGGATGGGGCGCTGGCCCTCCCGCCTGGACGCGGGGGTCGTCGCGGCCCTCACCGAACTCTCCCGCCGCGACCGACTGGCGGAGGGCTTCACCTCCCGCCTCGGCGAGCGCCCCGCCTGTGACCTGCTCGAAGAGCCCGGCGCGGTCGACGAGGCCGCGTCACTGCTCGCCGCGCGCCTCTTCCACGGGGGTCCCGCCGAGCCCGGGCCCGACTGGGCGCCGGTGGGCTGGCAGGAGTACCCGGACGAGGTCGTCGACCGCAAATGGCGCGCCGACGCGGCCCGCCTCCACCGTGTCCTGGACGCGCTGGGCGTCCGTCACTCGACGGACCCGGCGACCCCGGACTCCGGCGGCCCGACGCTGGCACGGGTGATGGACCACCTGACCACGCCTACGTCAGCCGCATCACCATCGGCCCAGGCCCCCGAGGGGTCGGGCGCCTACAAGAACATGGGCGAGGAATCCGAGGGCGACGAGGAGGGGGCCGGTCTCGGGAACGAGCGGACGGTCTCGCTGGCGGCCGGGCTCACGGCGGAGGTGGCCCGCGAGGAGGCTGCGGCGCCGGTGGTGTCCGCGGCGGCGGCGGGTACGGAGCCGCAGGGGCCCGACCGGGCGCTGTGGGACGACGGGATGCTTCCCCTCTTCCCGCTGCAACCCCCGCGGACCGGGCGTGAACTGCTGTCCGATCACGTTACGGCGATGGTGTGCTGTGCGGCGATGGACACGGCGGGGGCGACGCCGGGGCTGGACTGGCTCGACGGGCCGATGCTTCTTGTCGACGGTGAGCGTGCCGCCGATCTGTCTCCTCGCGTTCTCACCCTCGTCGAGCACGGGGATCCCGTCCCTCTGCGCGACTGGCTCCGCCACCTCGGCGTCCGCCCGGAAAAACCAGTCCGCCTGGTCTGACCCGACCAGACCCCGGTCACTCGGGGTGGGTGGGCAAACCCCTCTGACCCCTGGTTTGAACGGTCACCCGGTGTGGGTGTTGGGCGGGGGTGGGTCACGCAGCCCGGCGTTTACGGGGTGCCGCTGCGCCCACCCGTGCCGCCCCTGGCGGCACGATTGCCCGCAGTAACGCGGCTTCGCCGGCCCCCGGCGCCACACACTCCTACCGCTGCCGGGTGGGCAACCGTCCCTACCTCCACGCACGCCCGCAGGAACGCGGCTTCGCCGGCCCCCGGCGCCACACACTCCTACCGCTGCCGGGTGGGCAACCGTCCCTACCTCCACGCACGCCCGCAGAAACGCGGCTTCGCCGACCCCCGGCGCCACACGCACCGCCACAGCGTGGGTGGGCAACCGCCCTGACCCGCACGATTGCCCGCAGCTACGCCAGCCACCCGCAGTGAGCGGCATCCGCACGCCCCCACTCCCCGGCCCCCACGCACCCGCAGCCGAGTACGCACGGAAGGGTCCGTGCCGGTACGTCTCTGCCCGTCGCGTAGCAGGCCCCCAGCCAAGCTCCGCCATGCTCGACCCCCGGGCAGTACGCCCA